>CAYVPM010000129.1:0-6926 GCA_964453475.1 uncultured Saprospiraceae bacterium
TCGAACAAGTTTCTGGCAGCAGGGGCACTGTGTGCCGCTTTTTTTGTCCTTTCCTTTGCCACGATCAGGGTATTGGACACCCGTACGGGCGATGTATCGGCACTGGAACGCTTGAACCGCTGGGACTGTGCAGCCGCCATGCTCGCTGCCCGTCCCTACACTGGATTTGGCCCCGGCAGCTACCAATTTCAATACCTGCCGTTTCAGCAACCTGAAAAGATGACCCGGATTAGTTTGTCAGCACCTTTGCCCGGTCGCAACCCCGATACCTATGGCCGGGGTGGCGGGGCACATTCTGAGTATTGGCAAGCGGGCGCTGAGCTGGGCTGGCCGGGGCTGGTACTGTGGTTGACATTGGTGTTCGGCATCTTGTGGCTAGGTTTTCGAGATGCTATTTATGCGACAGGAAATGCGGACAGGCGGCTGGCTTTGTTGACAAGCCTGGGCCTGCTGACATTTTTTGCACACACACTGGCCAATAATTTCTTGCACGATGCCCGGGTTGCCGCCCTGGTGTGGGGCGGGATTGCCTGGATAATAAGCGCCAGAAAACCCGGCGCCTTGTCGTCCTGAAGAATGGATTGCCGGCGCCTCAATGTCGCGCCACCACTACCCAAAAGTTCAATCTATCCGCAGCTCATCAATAAACAACCAGGATTTTCCGTCGGCGTGTACCGGGTGCTGGCCTTTGTTTTTGGCAAAAACGCGCACATATCGCGCCAGTTGGCCATTCAAGGGGATGGAAACCGGTTTGATGCGCGCTGTGCTGGCCGCAGCGATGTCGCTTTTTGAAAGGGCGCCTGCCCGTGTCCAGGTTGATTTGTCGGCAGAGGTTTCCACCCACATTTCTTCCGGCAGGTATATCCAGCTGTTTTCGGCTTCGAGCCAATGCAGGCTGAGTGATTGCAAGGTACGCAGGGAGTCGAGGTCGACGGTTATATCAAAATCATAGCCGTAGAAGCCGCACCAATGTCCGTCGTGGAAGGCGTTGCTGCCGTTCAGACCATCGGTGAGGGCAGCAGGGTTGTCGCCGTTGTATTTCTTTTCGGGCAAGTTGGCCAAAGTGAAAGGCTTTTTGCTGGCCAGGGATGGGTTGAATTTGATTGAAAGGGTTTTGCTCTTTTTACCGTTGGGGAAAAAAGCGGCGGCTTTCAGGGTACACGCCTTGTCTAAGGAAAACGGGCGTTCATAAATCCGTGCATCTGCACTCGGTTCGGCGCCGTCGAGGGTGAAGTGAACCCTGCCAAAAGGCACTTGCTGGGTGATCTCACATTGCAACTTATTGTTGTAAGGGCCTGAGACGATCTTCATATTGGGGTCATAAACGCTGGTGGCATAGCGGGCGCCTTTTTTGTCGAGCCATTCGAGCATGGCGGGTATGCGGCCTTGAAATTGCGACCAATTGCGCCGGGCGGGACTCGACCATGCCACTTCTGCCAGCGCGAGCAAGCGGGGGAAAAGCATGTATTCTGCTTTGTCGGTGTCGTACACGTTCTCCGTCCAGAGGCAGCCTTCCACGCCGAGTACTTTTTGTTTTTGTTCAGGGGTAAAACTGGCTGGTACTGGTTCGTACGTGTACACTTGCTCCAGGGGCAGGTAGCCGTAGGTCACGGGTTCAAATTCGGGGTTGCCCTGGTAAAGGTCGAAATAATAGTTGTGCGTGATCACGACTTCATGGCCTGCGGCGGTTGCTTCATTTGCCAGTGTTTCACCGCGCCACACCATCACGCCGGCAGATGGCGTGAGGTCGCCCCCTTCCATGATCTCGTCCCAGCCCATAAGGCGGCGGCCTTTTTTTAGGAGGAAACTTTCGATGCGTTTGGTGAAATAAACCTGCAATTGTGCTTCATTTTCGAGCCCAAGCGCGGTTTTTCGGGCCTGGCATTTATCACAACTCGCCCATTGGTTACGCTCCACTTCATCGCCGCCAATGTGGATATAGGGCGAAGGGAATAGCGCCATGACTTCTGTCAGCACCTGTTCCAAAAACACGTAGGTCTTTTCATTGCCCACGCAAAAATTGGGGTATGGGCAGTTTTTTGCGCCACCGGGCATGGGGAAAGGGCCGCCGGTGCAGGAAAATTCCGGGTAAGCAACCAGGGCAGCCGTCGTATGGCCCGGCATCTCAATTTCCGGGATGATTGTGATGTTGCGTTTGGCGGCGTATTGCACGATTTCGCGGATTTCGTCCTGGGTATAAAAACCGCCGTATTTCATAGGTTCGCCGAGGCGCGCTGTATCGGCGTCGCTGTTGAGCAGGCCTGGCCGCTCGGGCCGCCAGGCGGCCACGGATGCCAGCTTCGGGTATTGTTTTATTTCAATGCGCCAGCCCTGGGCATCGGTGAGGTGCCAGTGGAACACGTTCATTTTCAGGGCAAAAAGCCAGTCGATGTACTTTTTGACAAAAGCTTTGCCCATGAAATGGCGGCTTTCGTCGAGGTGCATGCCGCGCCAGGCAAAGCGCGGCTGGTCGCGCAGCAACATGCAGGGTAAAAAACGGTTGGCATTTTGTTCGGCCAGTTGGATGAGCGTTTGCTCAGCGTACAAAAATCCGGCATTGGCGGCGGCACGGATTTCAAGCACCTGTGGGGAGATGTGCAATTCGTAACCTTCCGCACGTATCTTGGCATCAACGGTATAGCGAATTTCCTTGGAACCAGGTGCTGCGGGGCTTTTTCCCGCCTGGCTCAGCATGATTTTGTTGCTTTTGAGCCATTCCTGCCATGGAGAAAAGCCTGCGGGCGAAGCCGGGGCGAGCAGTTTGTCCAGCGTGAAAATGCCTTGTTGGGCTTCGACAAAATCCGGGCTGGGAATGAGGTTGAAGCCTTGGCCTTTTACCGAAAAGACCAGGATTGATAATGAAAAAACAATCAGGGTATTGAACAATCGCATGAATAGATAAGCTTTAAACAAGTGAAACCGGGAGATACCTGACCACAGATATTTTTTGCACATAACGCGGTAAATGAAACGCGGGATTAATGAGAAGTCACGAAAAAAGGGTGAAATGGCAAAAACTCAGGTATTTGAGTACAGTTTGATAAACTTTGACCAACTTTGTGGTGTTCATGTTTCAAACAAATTATCACCATGAAATACTTGCTGTACTTAAGCATTCTATTGCCCCTGGTTTCTTGTGCGCAAAACGCAAAAGTACAAAACCATATTGATGCCGCCCAAACAGAGCAAATGCTAAAAGCAGACCCCAACATCCAATTGGTAGATTTGCGCACGCCGGCTGAATTGCAAACGACGGGCAAAATTGCCGGGGCAAAAGCAATCAACTACAACAGCCCTGATTTCAAAAGCCAAATTGGGCAATTGGACAAGGAGAAGCCTGTTATTATCTATTGCGCAGCAGGCGGGCGTAGCGGTAAAGCATTGCCGCAGTTACAGCAAATGGGCTTTAAGCAGGTGTATGAATATTCGGGGGGGATTAATGACTGGTTGGGAAAAGGGAAGGCGACAGAGCGCTAGCAGCTTAAATATTAGTGACTATACCCATTTGCACACGAAACTGTCGAGGAGTTTTCGCGCAGATTTTACGCAGAAAAAAACGCACAGATTCTACACAGATGTTTCTGCGTAAAATCTGTGCAACCGAATCTGTGTAAAATCTGCGCGAAATAAAAATCAACCTGAACGCAAGGTGAAACTGGGTATAGTTGCCTAAATATTTTATCCCAAGGCTTCGCCCAGCAACCTGTGAAAATGATGCGTGCCTTGCTCCCGTAACACGGAATACCGGCCATGCTGGTAAAAGCGCGAACGGACGCCCTTCTGCACATTTTGCACCACAGCCTCATCTTCCAGTTCCACCTGGTTGAGGCCGGCGCCGGCGCCGATGTCTAGTTTGTTTTCATCAAATACAAACACCTCGAACGACACGCGGCAAGTGCCTATGCCCGTGGGTTCCACCAGGTTAAATGACAGTCCCCAAGGGTAAAAGTTGAACATCATGTTGGGGAATGTCCAGAAGTAATAGCCCGCTACGTTTTTGCCATAGTCGGGGGAATCTAAAGGGGGCTCGAAGCAGACATCGCCCTTTTTTCCAATTCCAAGTTGCAAACTGGAATACCGGAACAATTCCGTGGTGTAGTTCCCATAATCCAGCACGTCACTCAGGCCGCTGTGCACAAAGGGGATATGATAGCCTTCAAGGTAGTTTTCGCAGTACAAGGCCCAATTGGCCTCCACCTGATAAACGGCGGAAAGATCGGGGCGATACCGCATTTTTTCCAGGGGCAACCAAGCGACACGCGCCAGCATTTCCCCAAAAAACGCTTCAGCGGGAAGCCCTGGGGCCAAGGCGCTAAACAGCAGTTCACCCCATTGGAACAGGGGCAATTGTTTCAAATCATCGGCTTCAGTCGGGAAGTTTTCCACTTCTTTAAACTCCGGCATGAACTGGAATTTTCCGTCCAAACCGAACACCCGCCCGTGGTATTTGCAGCGCAGTTGGCTGGATTTGCAAGGCTGGTCGGCCAACAAATTACCCCGGTGGGTACAAACATTCGATAAACAGCGCAACTGCGATCCCTGATCGCGCACAAGCAGCAAAGGCTCGTTCAAAAAACCATCCAGCAACATAAAAGGCTGCATGCAACCTGGCTCGGGCACCTGACCCGCGTGGCCAATATACTGCCAGGAAGGCGCAAAAATCTTCTCTTTGGCTTCCTCCAAAACGGCGGCGCTTGTGTACAGCTCCGTGGAGATGGTTTTGGCAGCGGCGATGTTTGGGTGTACGAAGAAGTTGGGCATAGAAACAAAGAAGGGTTGCAAGGATTTTAGGTTACAAGGTTACAGGGTACTACAACAAAGATCCGCAGCCCTGAAACGGAGTTTCAAATGAACAACAAAATGTGTAAACCCTGTAACCTTGTGACCCTGCAACCTAAAAAATGACGTTGTACTTCAACAGGAACCCGCCCGTATAACTGGGTTTTAGTCCCAGGAAAGGCGCCACATCGGCAGAAGCGGTGCCTTCAGGAATATCTTTTACGGCTACCTGGGTAAAGTGGTCGTAGAACATGTCGCCAAAAAGCTCCAGGGCCAGGCCTTTGAAGATGCTGACACTCATGCTGTTCTGCCACAATACGTTGCCGTTCAGGTTTTTTGTGTAGTCAGCAAACCAGCCCAGTTTAGATGAAAAAGCTATGCGGTCTTTTATGAACTTGTTGACGTATTGGGCTTTTAAGGTATAGCCCAACTGGTTACGGGAATTTTTCCCGAATTCATTGCCCAGCGGCTGCCCGGCCAGGGCAGCGAGCGAATCGTTGGCAACATAGGTTAGGCGGTAGCTGGCCGGGGCGAAGAAGAATGACCAATGCTTGGTCGGCTTGTAATCGAGGCCCGGCGCGATGGCAACCCGCAGGGGGGAGGCGAATTCAGACAGCAGGTCTTCTGAGTCGCCTTTGATATTGTTGCCGACATAAGTGGGCAGGAATTGCGTTTCTGCCGTCACGTCTATGGCCGCAAAAAGTTTATTAAGCAAAATGTTGTAACCATAGCGCGAGCCGAGGCGCAGCACGTCGAGGTTTTTTTGGAAGGGATTATAGGAACCGCCGATGCGCTGTGCGGCCAATTGAAGGGCTACATCGTTGTTCCAATAGGATTTTTTAAGTTTGTTGTTGGCAAAAACATTGATGAGGCCGCCAAAACCAAGACGGTTGCCGCCCGCACTGAGCTGCGGGTTGATGATGCCAAGGCCTGCCAAATCGAGGCCGAAGCCGCCTCCAAAGGTCCAGCTGCTGGTATCTTTTGCCGCTGCGGCGGCAGTTGCGACAGCCTCCTGTGCCAGCACATTGGTGTTAAGACTTAGTGCTATCAGGGCGGCTGAAAGTAGCAATTGTAATTTCATAGTGTAAGAATTTAAGAATGAAAAATGTTGTGTTGTGTGAAAAGAGCCGACAAGTTCTTTACCCCCTGGGAAAGTCCCTTCAGGGTGCGGACATTTTCGGCTTATGTGATCGGGTGTTGGTCAATTCTGGCGGCTAAGCCATTTCAGGCAAGCCTTAAAAAATTGCTTGTGGCACCATTTTGCAAGAACAAGGGATGACGACCTGGAAGATGCCGGATTTTAGCCTTCTTCAAGCAAATGCTCCTCCTGGGGGTCCGGATAAAAAACCTCCACTTTTTCCGTCGCCAATTTGCTCAGCGGGATGATGATGGCGCGTTCGGGAGTTTGCAAAATGAGCGAAGAAGCATCCATCATCACCACTTTCCCCCGAACCCCAATTATCCTGACATCATCGCCAACACGAATCTTGTTCTTGTTGTAGTAGCCCGCCAGATAGTTGGAAATCAGGTCTTTAGAAGCCATGCCGTATCCAAAGGCAAAGGCAAGCGCAACAGCGCTGACAATGGCCGTAAGGTTGGAAGAAATAAAATCGGTATTGATCTTTGCCTGCGCCAGCGCACTTACTGCGATGGTGACAAAAATAAAGTAGAACACGATGGATGCGATCATTTTCGCCGAAGCAATACCCAGTGATTTGCAGAGGGTAAGCACGAGGTTCTGAATGACGTCGGCAGCAAAAATGCCCAGGAGCATTACCACCGCTGCTGTGAGCAGGGAAGGCAGGTAGTTCATCAAATCGGTGAACAATTGCGTGATGGCTGCAACACCCAAAACCTCCGTCGCCGCGATGATAAATATCAACATCAGCATGTAGTACACGCCTTTTGCCAGCAACCCCGACAACTGCGCCCGCATTCCACCAGCCCGCTGCACAAATTCGATGTCCTGAAACATCTCCGCCAGTCGGTCGACACCGATTGTGGCGAGCACTTTGCTCAATATCTTGCCAATGGTGCGGGAAATAAGCCATCCAATAACCAGGATGGAGATGGCGCCGATGAACTTCGGGAAAAATGCAGAAAACTGCGCGAACAGTTGGCCTATCGGGCCGTTTTGAAAATCACCC
>CAYVPM010000130.1:0-6901 GCA_964453475.1 uncultured Saprospiraceae bacterium
TGCCTACCCACGTAAAATGTTTTGGAGATCGCAGCGGCACCGCTGTGGCCAGCGCTAATGGCGGAACCGCTCCTTACAGCTTTAACTGGTGGAACGGCGATCAAAACAAAAATATCCAACAACTCGAAGCCGGCATGTATGGACTCAGTGTCACGGATGCCAATGGCTGTATTACCCCCGCCTCAGTTGAAATTTCCCAACCCGCCAGCCCAATCACCGGAACCGTCGAAATGGAGGCTGTCCGCTGTTTCGGAGAGCAAAACGGGAAGATAACCATCACTTCTGCCGGCGGCACCCCACCCTATTTGTATGCGCTCGATAACAGGCCTTTTAATGGCTCCAGTATACAAATTGGGCTGAAAGCGGGCGCCTATACCCCCAGGATCAAAGACGCCAATGGCTGTTTGTTCGATTTGGCAACCGTTGAAGTAACACAGCGGCCGCAAATGTTGGTCGACCTGGGCCCTGATATTCGAATATTGTTGGGTCAGGACACTCAACTGATTGCCCAGGTGTTCAACTATTCCGGCAATTACCACCTGGCCTGGGAGCCCGCCGACAGTGCCTGGTTGAGTTGCATGAGCTGCTCCAATCCATCGGTTTATAACTTGGAACACAACCGCTACTTCAGGGTATTTGCCATCGACGATTTGGGCTGCCGTTCGGAAGACCAGATTTTGATTTCTGTGGACAAGCCCCGGAAAGTACACGTGCCAACGGCCTTTAGCCCGAATGGTGATTTCGTCAACGACCTTTTGTTGGTGCATGGCCAGAAAAATTCTACAGCAATGTCGTTCCGAATTTACGACCGCTGGGGGGAAATGGTATATGAGGCCAAGGACTTTGCCTTCAACGACCCCAATGTTGGCTGGGATGGTAATTTCAGGGGACAGCCCATGGACCCTGCGGTGTTTGTATGGGTGTTGGAGGTAAAATATGTAGATGGCGCCACTGAGGTGTACAAAGGCAATACGACGCTGATCCGGTAGGTTTTTCTTTCGCCTATCCTGAAAACACCAGGCCCTCATCTCGTAAAATTCTCCTACTTTTGCCCGCTAAAATAGCGCAAAAGGTCCCATGAATATTATTGAGAAGCTGCAAGCGGCTGTGGCACAAGCTGTTGAACAGCTGTATGGTGAGGCAACCGAACCGTCGAAAGTATTGATCAACACAATCCCACCCGATTTTACGGGCGACTACTCCGTGGTTGTGTTCCCCTTTGTAAAAGCGGCGAAAAAATCGCCCGATGCAGCAGCCAGCGAGATCGGCGCTGTTTTGGAGCAAAACGTGCCGGAAATAAAGTCCTTCAACGTTGTAAAAGGTTTCCTCAACCTGGAAATCTCGGATGCATATTGGCATAGCTTTCTTCAATCAACCAGCGACAACCCCGCATTTGGCCGGCATCCCAAAAACGGCAAAAAGGTGATGGTGGAATTTTCCTCCCCCAACACCAACAAGCCCTTGCACATGGGACATATCCGCAATATACTGTTGGGATGGTCAACAACTAAAATATTGGAATCTGTTGGTTATGAGGTCATTAAAGCCCAGGTTATCAATGACCGGGGGGTAGCTATCTGCAAGAGTATGTTGTGCTGGAAAAAATTTGGTGAAGGTAAAACTCCAGAGAGCGAAGGCATCAAAAGCGACCATTTTGTAGGCGATTGGTATGTGCTGTTCGAACATAAAACACGCGCGGAATACGAAGCATGGCAAGAGAGCGCCGAAGGGAAAAAGCTTTTTGAAGAAAAGCACAAGCCCGGGCAATCCGAAAAGGACTTTTTTAAAGACTTTAAGAACAAATGGTTCAACGAACATTCTACCCTTGGCGCGGAAGTGCGGGAAATGCTGCTCTTGTGGGAAAAGCACGATCCGGAAACCATTGCCCTCTGGGAGAAAATGAACGGCTGGGTTTACAAAGGCTTTGACAAAACTTACCATGATTTGGGGGTTTCCTTTGATAAGTTATACTACGAAAGCCAAACCTATTTGCTCGGCAAAGACATCGTGGATGACGGACTAACCAAAGGCGTGTTTTACAAAAAAGAAGACGGCTCGGTATGGGTCGACCTGACAGACATTGGGCTAGACCACAAAGTCGTGCTGCGTTCCGACGGCACTTCCATGTACATCACCCAAGACCTCGGCACCGCCCGCATGCGCTACGAAGAGCTTGGCTGTGAACGGTTTGTATATGTTGTTGCCGACGAGCAGAACTACCATTTCCAGGTATTATTTGAAATTCTCAAGCGCCTGGAAGAGCCCTACGCCGCTGGTTTGCACCACCTTGCTTATGGACTGGTAGAACTGCCGACCGGACGTATGAAAACCAGAGAAGGCACCGTGGTAGACGCTGATGATATAATCGAAGAAGTGGTGAAACTTGCTACGGAACAATCCGGTGAGCGCGGCGAGACTGAAGGTATTTCGGAACAGGAAAAACAGGAGAACCTCCGGCGTGTCGGCATGGGCGCTCTTAAGTTTTTTATCATCAAGGTGAACCCGAAAAAGAAAATGATCTTCAACCCGGAGGAATCTGTGGATATGCAAGGTCAAACAGGCCCCTACATCCAATACAGCTTTGTTCGGATCAATGGCCTGATGCAACGTATTGAAAAAGAACAGGTTGACCTGAGCATTGCTGCAAATTATTCGGCCATTCATCCCCTGGAAAAAGACTTGTTGGTATCCTTGCACGAGTTCCCAAGCACGGTATTGGCGGCGGCCAAGGACTATGATCCGTCCTTGATTGCCAATTACTGTTATGCCCTGGCCAAAAGCTATCACCGTTTTTGGCACGACTTGAGCATATTCAGCGCCGAAAGCCCTGAGGCAAAAGCTTTCAGGTTGCGCTTGAGCAAGACCGTCGGGCAGGTGTTGGAACAGGGAATGGGACTGTTGGGCATCGATATGCCTGGACGGATGTAAGCCGGAACTTTTCCCCTTTTCCCTGTCGTTTCCTCTAAACTGAGTTTCTTTGTGCTTTATTCCTTTTTGAAATTATGAAACCTGATTCGTCTGCAGCAGGGAAAGAATCCCTCAACTTCCTTGAAGAAATCGTCGAAGCCGATCTGGCCTCCGGCAAGCACCAATCCATACTCACCCGCTTCCCGCCCGAGCCGAACGGCTACCTGCACATTGGCCACGCCAAAAGCATTTGCCTCAATTTCGGGATTGCCCAAAAATACGGCGGCAAAACAAACCTGCGTTTCGACGATACAAACCCCGTCACCGAAGAAACCGAATTTGTGGACGGCATCATCGACGACGTGCGCTGGCTGGGCTTCGAGCCCGCCAACATTTTTTATGCCTCCGACTATTTCGGGCAACTGTACGAATGGGCCAAAGTGTTGATCTCCAAAGGAAAAGCATACGTTGACTTTTCAAGCCCTGAAGAAGTGGCGGCGATGAAAGGAACGCCAACGACGCCCGGCACTCCCAGCAAATACCGCGACACAAGTCCCGAAGAAAACATGGTGCAGTTCGAAAAAATGAAGTCAGGGGAATATCCTGACGGCCACTGCACCCTCCGGGCAAAAATCGACATGGCAGCCAATAACATGCACATGCGCGACCCCTACCTGTACCGCATTAAACATGCCCACCACCACCGCACAGGTGACGAATGGTGTATTTACCCCATGTACGACTGGGCACATGGCCAAAGCGACAGCATCGAGAAGATTACCCATTCCCTTTGTACCCTGGAGTTCATCCCGCACCGGGAATTGTACGATTGGTGTATTGACACTTTGGGTATTTTCCCTTCCAAACAATACGAATTTGCGCGATTCAACCTTTCCTACACCATAATGAGCAAGCGCAAACTCAAGCTGCTGGTGGAAGACAAGCACGTGCACGGCTGGGACGACCCGCGCATGCCCACCATTGCAGGCTTCCGCAGGCGCGGGTACACACCTGCGAGCATACGCGAGTTTGCGCACCGCATCGGCATCGCCAAACGCGAGAACCTGATCGAGATCGGCTTGCTCGAATTCAGCATCCGGGAAGACTTGAACCGCATTGCCCTGCGACGTTTTGCGGTGCTCGACCCACTCAAGGTTGTCATAACCAACCTCCCTGAAGGCCAAACCGAATGGATGGAAACCGAAAACAACCCCGAAGACCCGGCTGCCGGCCACCGAAAAATCGCCTTCACCCGCGAGCTGTGGATCGAACAGGAAGATTTTATGGAAAACCCGCCGCCAAAATACTTCCGCCTTTCCCCCGGGGGCATGGTGCGCCTCAAATCGGGCTTTATCATCCAATGCGATGCTGTGGAGAAGGATGCCAAAGGAAATATTACGGCGTTGAATTGTACCTATTTTCCCGAAAGCCGTTCCGGGCATGACACCTCCGGTCTCAAGCCCAAAGGCGTTATCCACTGGCTTTCGGCTACGGATGCAGTTTCCGCCGAGGTACGGCTTTACGACCGGCTTTTCAAGGTCGAAAACCCAGCAGCGGAGGAAGATTTCAAATCCACCATCAACCCGGATTCCCTGCAGGTGCTGGAAAATGCCATGATCGAGCCTGCACTCTCCAATGCAGCTGTGGGCGAAAAATTCCAGTTCACCCGCCTCGGCTATTTCTGCGTTGACCCCGATACGACAGCAGGGAAAATGGTGTTCAACAGGACGGTAACGCTGAAGGATACCTGGGCGAAGGAGCAGCAGCGATAAAATATACCGTGATTAAAGTGGTTTTGAATGATATGAGTGAAACAAATGCCTGATTTTAAAATGATTGCAACATTCCTGCATTCACAACCACTCTGCGTTGACTTTATTACCCTCATTTAGCGAAAGCATCATGAAAAAGATATTAGTTGCCAACCGCGGCGAAATCGCACTCCGCATCATGCGCAGCGCCAGGCGCATGGGCATCGCTACGGTTGCCGTGTATTCTGAAGCTGACCGCCATGCGCCGCACGTGCGCTTCGCCGACGAAGCGGTGCTACTCGGCCCTGCACCTTCCGCCCAAAGCTACCTTAAAGGGGAAAAAATCATCGAAGAAGCCTTGAAACTGGGCGTCGACGGCATCCACCCCGGCTACGGTTTTTTGAGCGAGAACGCCAATTTTGCCCGTATGGTGGAAAAGGCCGGCATAAGTTTCATCGGCCCTAGCCCGGAAAGCATCGAAGTAATGGGCAGCAAGCTGTCAGCAAAAGAAGCAGCCAAAAAGCACAATGTGCCCATGGTACCAGGCATCGAGCAGGCCATCACCGATGTAGAGATGGCCAAAGAAATTGGCCGGCGGGTAGGCTACCCGATCTTGATAAAAGCTTCCGCAGGGGGCGGTGGCAAGGGTATGCGCATTGTCGAGCGGGAAGAAGATACCAAAGAACAGATGGAGCGCGCCATCTCAGAGGCCGTTTCGGCCTTTGGCGACGGTTCCGTCTTTATAGAAAAATACGTCACGGGGCCAAGACATATAGAGGTACAGGTGCTGGGCGATACGCATGGCAATACCCTCTACTTGTTCGAGCGTGAATGTTCTATTCAGCGCAGGCATCAGAAAGTGGTGGAAGAGGCGCCTTCTGCAATCCTGACCCCGGCGCTGCGCAAAGCCATGGGCGAAGCCGCCGTACGGGTGGCCCAATCCTGCCATTATATAGGCGCCGGCACCGTAGAATTTTTGGTAGACATTGACCGCAATTTCTATTTCCTGGAAATGAATACCCGCCTGCAAGTGGAGCATCCCGTCACCGAGTTGATTACAGGGCTGGATTTGGTGGAATGGCAGATCCGCGTAGCCCGGGGCGAAGCGTTGACATTTTCCCAGGAAGACCTGCGCATCAACGGCCATGCCCTCGAATTGCGGGTGTACGCCGAAGACCCGCTCAACAACTTTTTGCCGAGTGTCGGCACCCTGGAAAAATACCGCCCGCCGAGCGGTCCGGGAATCCGCGTAGACGGCGGGTATGAAGAAGGTATGGATGTGCCCATCCACTACGACCCGATGCTGGCCAAGCTCGTGGTGCACGGCGCCGACCGCTCAGAAGCCATCCAAAAATTGAAAGAAGCCATCGCAGCCTACGAAGTGGAAGGGGTAGCCACTACCCTGCCCTTCGGCGCTTTTGTGCTCGACCACCCGGCATTTGTAAGCGGAGATTTCGATACTAGCTTTGTGAGTCAATATTTTACGCCAGAATTGCTGATAGCGCGGCAAAAAGCGGCCGCTGAGGTAGCTTCTTTACTGGCGCTGCGCTTGCACCTCGACAATAAAAAACAGCTAAAAGCGCTTGCCACAAGCGAGAGCAATTGGTCTTAAGCTAAAAAAAAGAATGGCGGGGCGACCATCACAGTCACCCCGCCATTGCAGTAGCCTTTGGGCGAAATTTATTTCGCTTTTCTTGCTTCTTTGGTCTCGAGAACGTCTTTGCGCAAAGCTTGAGCGAGGTCTTTCAGTTCCTGCATAGCTTTCCTTACACGGCTGCCAGCAGCGGCATTTCCAGCGTCGAATTTAGATACATCGCCTTCGGCTTCTGCTACTTTTTGTTTGATGGCATCAAAAATTTTGCTCATGATGTTGTTGGTTAAAGTTAATGAATAGCGCCGTAAATGTACACTATTATCCCAACAAGCAACTTTTTATTAAAAAAAGTCTGAAAAATAAGATGGAAAAATCTTCAAAAATATTCGTAGCAGGGCACCGCGGGATGGTGGGTTCAGCAATTTTGCGCAAACTTGAACAGGAAGGGTTTGCCAATTTCTGTCTGGCTGGCTCAAACGACCTGGATTTGCGCAATCAATTGGAAGTCAACGAGTTTTTTAGAAAAGAAAAACCTGATTTTGTGTTTCTGGCCGCTGCTAAAGTAGGTGGTATCATGGCCAACGACACCTACCGCGCTGAATTCCTGTACGACAATCTGATGATCGAGGCAAATGTTATCCACAATGCC
>CAYVPM010000131.1:0-6882 GCA_964453475.1 uncultured Saprospiraceae bacterium
AACACCCCCGGCGACTCCTACGAACAACAAGCAGATGCCGTGGCCGACCAGGTGATGCGTATGCGCGATGGCGATGCGCCCATCGTACAGCGCATGCCCCTCAAGCAGATGAGCGGCGTGATGCGCATGTGCTCGGAATGTGCGGCGAACCAGGAAGAAGACAAAGACATACACCGCAAAGAAAGCGGCAGCGGCGACCCCGGCGGCCATGCTGCCCCGCCTATTGTCAGCCAGGTGCTGGCATCCGGCGGTGGACAAGCCATGGACAGCGACACCCGGCAGTTTATGGAAACCCGCTTCGGGCAGGATTTTTCTGCGGTGCGGCTACATACCGACAGCAGGGCAGCGGAAAGCGCCGAGGCTATTCAGGCGCGGGCTTATACAAGCGGGCATAACGTGGTGTTTGGGGCTGGGGAATACCAGCCTGGGAGCGAGGGCGGGAAACAGTTGTTGGCGCATGAGTTGGTGCATGTGGGGCAGCAGGATCGTTGGAATACAGTTAGGCGTTCTCCACTTTTTGATTTTGAATCTGCGAGAAAAACAGGAATATCAAAACACGTTGAATTAGAAAGAATACTAAAAACTCCAAGCTCACCTGTACCAGAATCAAGGATTGCCTCAAATTTCCTAATGAAGTTAGACATGCCAAGCAGAATTGTAACTTTGGACAATCTTTCTTTTCCTCTACTTGAAAAGTTATTCACGGAGGTTAACTTTTATCCTTTAAACTCAATTTATTATGAAAAATTAGAAAAAAATATTGCTTCTGGGCTATCTCCAACTGCCAAACAATCTATTTCAGATAGAAACAAATCAAAATCTGATATTACAGGACAAGTTTTATCGGAAAAATTAGTAGTATGGGTAAACAGTTTTATACCAGATAATATTCCAAATACAAAAAAGGTCAATGGAGGGTATATTGGGACAGTCTTTGAGGGGCCGCCGCTCACCAAATGTTTTGCCACCGATAATAGAAGTTTTAGTAGTTCGAAATCAGCAAAAAATCGGATCCGGTTCCAAGTGTTGATTGACCTTAACACCTTTGATATTCAAGAATTTGGGTATAGTGATACAACTTATCAGGTTGATTGTGATGATGGCACTATTTTATGCCAAAAAACCGCAAAAGGTCAATATAAGGTAATTAAAACCCGGGAATATGGAGATGTCGTCGAATTTTTATTTGAAGGAAAGGCGAGCGACCCTTGCCTCCCTTCTCCAAATTTGGATATTGGCGGGCTTATACGAGTAAACAAAAGTGTTAGGAGAATTTCTTGTTCTCTAAGGACAGATCCCTTTCCAGCATTTGAAATGTATGCCAACACTACTTATCAGCCTGCTGTTAAGACTCTATTTCAAGTTTCACCCAAAGGTAATACTTACAGCCTTATTGGAATGCCAAATTCAGTAATCAATGGCACAGTGGAATACTAAATTTATTGTGGACCCAAATTCAGTTTTTCTGACTGTCGAATAATCTACAAGGCAATAATTGTTCCCCTGAATCATTTTTCAGATTGATCGACTGGGATATGAATCCTGATTACTTTTAAATTTCATACATTTTCTGTCATATTGTTCTATGCCATTTGTCAAACCCAGACACAAAGCACTCACCCAAACCGCTGACAATCGCCAGCCCTTCTTTCCATCGAACTTGCAGCTGGTACAGCGCAGTCGAACCGGAATTTCAGAATTGACGAACTCGGTGCCTTCGACATTCTTTCGCCCGCGTACCACGACAGGTACTGCTGGCCCAATAGCTTTCCCTGCTCCAATGCCAAACGCCCAAGTTCAGACTTCTCAAGGCGGTCAGCAACCACTCCTTGCCAGGATCGGCTCCCAATATGTTCATTGCAGCATTTCAGAGAAAAAAGCCATTGATACAGCCGTAAAGGAGGCGCGCCGCCTGGTACAAAGAGCGCTGAATCAATTGACCCATAATGGAGCCCCGAACAAATTCGCTGTCCATATCGGCTCGGCGCCCCGGAAATTGGTGATAGCCCGGTACCAGGCCATACTTGGAAGCCTTGGGAATAAACGGTTTGTTTGCTCCAGTTGTGATCCAATTGAGAGAGGAAATTTGCTGGAGGAGGAAATACCAGAAGCTCAACTTAATGACCCCAACCACCTCTGCGGATTGGCTCCGGTGCCGGGTAATACCATCATCCTCTGCCCAGCCTTCTTTTATTCTGCCAGAAATGCCGGCAAGAAAAATAAAAACAACAATAGTGGAACTAATAGCAGCCTTCCCTGCCACCCTGCAGCTACCATCATCCATGAAGCAGCACACAACGACGGCGCTGGCGGCGATATTCCGCCCGGTTCGAATGCCTATCCGCCTCAAAATGCGGAGGATAACGCTTACTCCTATGAGATGTTTGCCGTGCTGCCTTGATAATTGACTTCTTCAAAATTGTAAACCTGCATTGCATTTAGTTTTTTTTCGTCATCTCAAAATCAAACACCCACTACAATGCCCGTAACCGTGTCCCTTGCCGCTGAAGCCATCATCTTTTCCATCAATTCGGCTATAAAATTAAGCAACAATATCCGCCGGGCTTATGCATTGAGCATCCGGGGCAAAGAGCTGGTGTTGCCACTCCCGGATTTTGACCGGACGCTGAATTTGACCCAGGTTATCCCATTTATTGAAGCACACCTGAGCTCCTTGAGCCCGGAAGAAAAGAACAGGGCGGAACGTTTGGTGGCATTGCAGGCAAAAGCTACCGGGCCCCATTCTCTGGAACCAGAGGAGCGGGAAGAGTATCTGGGTTACTACTTTTTTTTGAAGGAGCTGAAAGATGGGAAAGGAGGAGGCCTCGAAATGGACACTTCCGAGCTGTCCGCCCTTTTTACGATCCGGCAATGGGAAAGGGGCAAAGCTCCTGGTTCCGTACTGCAATTGGTGGCCGGCTCACTGGTAGAAATCGGAATCGACTACTTCAAACAGGTGCCTGGCGCACTCAACCCCGAGTCTGTTCAGGGTCGCCTGATCCAATCATTCCTCAGTGCCTTCGACGGCATTAAACTCGCCGACAATCCGCACATTAAAAAAGATTTCATCACCAAGCTCGTACCCCGCTTGTTCGCCTCTGCAGCAGAGTCGTTGTCAACCTTGAGTACGGAGGTAGCCAACGACGAAAAAGTGCAGGCACTTATCCAGGCTACGGCCAAAGGTATTGCCGAAGACCTGTTCAAAAGAGCGGAGGGCCTTGATCCGGATGAGGCCGTACATTGGGGCCAGTTGATCCTGCGCAGCACGATCAATCATGCAGGGCATTTTGTGCTCAAGTCGCCACAATCAGTTTTCGGGACAAACGACGGTGTTTCCAAAATCATCGAATCCAGTGGCCTGGTTTTGCTAGATGCTATCCTCGGCGATGACCCTGACAAAATAGACTTTAAAAATGCCCTTAACCCGGCATCGCTCGACCGCCTGGTGGGCGCCACCTTGGGCGTCATCGCTGACCATCCTGATATGATCAACGGAAATCGGGGCGTGCGGGAAATCATAACCGGTGTCGCCAAGGCGATGCAGGATCAAAGCATACTTGAAAAAGGCTACCTGCCCGAATTGGCCCGTATAGTGCTGGAGCAGTCGGCTGGAAAACTCGACCTGCTCTGGCGTGAATTGCCAGATGGCCACGGCGCCGAACACGTATTGGTTTTGGCCATCAGCCAAACTTTGCGCGCCTTGTCGGAAAAACAGGACGGCGATGTTTGGAGGCCCACGATTACGAACAATCAACTCTTGGGTATCCTCGAAGAACTCCTGGACGATGTCGCCCAAAATCCTGCCTGGGTCATCGGAGCCGTGGGCGAGCACTCGGATTTGGCCAAAGTATTGGAAGCTACCTTCAGTGCATTCCGTACGGTGTCGAAGGATGAACGCCTCAACCCCGCCATGGTTCGCCGAATCATTCGCATGAACATAGAGTTGACCTTGTTGAGTCCCAAGGTGCTGGACAAGATACAATGGGGCACTGATGCAGAAGAATCGGCCATCATGACCAAAGCTTTGGATCTTGTTTTTGCCTGCGCTTTCGATAAAGAGGTGCCGCCCATCAGGCGCATGCAGCTGCTAACCGATCTGTTGGAATATACTGCATCGGTTGTCCTGCGCCAACACCCTGGCAAAAATGGACTGGTTCTGCTCGATATCGTGTTGTTCAAAAGTGGAATTGATTACAGCCAGGGCTTCGATCAGCATCTGACAGACCAACTTATTGATGCTGCACTAAAAGCCATAGCCAGCCAACCGGAATTGGTCGCAAAACCGGAGCTGCTCCAGCATGTTTTGTCCGGGGTAGCCGCGGCGTTGGATCATGCAAAGCTCAAACAACCCGGGCTGGCGACCCGCCTGGTGCAGTTGGTACTGTATCATACAGGGCAAAATGCGCACTTGTTGCTCGATGCCGACCAGGATCAGCCCAAGCATCTGCTGGTCACTGCATTAAAGCTGATATTGGAAGGCTTGTCGGCCACTGATGGCAGTGGAGACTGGAAACCTCAGTTTGGCGCTGCTCAAGTAGAAAACCTGATCGAAACCATGCTTGATGAAGTCGTGCAGCACCCGTTTTGGATCAACAAAATGGCGGATCAGGATACGCTTTTGGGTGAAGTGATGCATGCTGTCATATTGGCGTTGGAAACCATTCCGAAGCAGGAACGGCTGTCGCAAAAAAACCTGGAACTGCTTTTCCGGCTCAGTCTTCGCGTGGCAGCAAGCAGCCCGCATGTATTGCAAAAAATCCAGTTTGCTGATGATGCGCAGGAAAAGGAGATATTGCTGCGCGCCCTGGAACTGGTTTTCGCATATTGTTTCCCCGAAGAAGGGGACAAGGCTAACAGAAAACGCCTCCTGCAGGAACTGATCGAATTTATCATGGAGGAGTTGATCAGCAAATATCCGGATAAACGGAGTTTGATTTTGATCGA
The DNA here is from genome assembly GCA_964453475.1 of uncultured Saprospiraceae bacterium. Lineage (GTDB taxonomy): Bacteria > Bacteroidota > Bacteroidia > Chitinophagales > Saprospiraceae > M3007. The sequence continues at coordinate 4,945 of CAYVPM010000131.1, forward strand.
TCTGGTTTTGTTCGAGCACAACGGCATCGATTATTCCCTTGGCTTCCAACCGGAGTTGGCGCGTCAACTGGTCAATGCTGCGCTGGAAGTTCTTTCGCAGCAGCCGGAATTGATCATCAAGGATCAAACATTGCGTCAAATAATCGCCAACGTAGCTGCAACCGTTCATGCTTCGGGTTTGAACCAACCAGGGCTCTTGCCGGAGTTGATCCAGCTTGCGTTGAAATCCACGGCTGAACATATCGACCTGTTATTGAGTACCACCGGGCCGGTCAATACCCGTCACTTGTTTGTCATGGCAGCCATGCAGGTACTGAACGCCATAGCCCAACCCACTGAAGACGGCAAGTGGAAACCACAGCTTTCGGATGACCAGATAATAGAAATCATCAGCCTGATTTACGAAACCATACAAAAAAATCCGCAGTGGGCCTTGCAGGATATGCCGCTGTTCAAAGTGATGGAAGCCGTGTTCCTAGCCTTGCAGCGCGTACCGGAGCCTTATACAATTCCATACTCCCTCATCTTGATCATGATAGAAGAGGCTATCCTAGCTGTTGGCAAACAATGGGAGTTTCTGGTTAAAATTCAAAGCCCTGGAGCTGGCTCCCAATTGCGCCTGCAGGTTTCTTTGGATCAATTGGTCATAGCCTTATACCAGGAAAACGGAGATGCCAGGACGGCCTGGTATCTTTCCCAAGGTCATATTGTCAAGCTACTGATCCATTATTATCTCATGCAATTGGCCCAGACATCCGTTAATGAGCAGGATATCAAGGCTGTGCAGGACCAATTGCGCAATGCCATCGAAGCCTGGAAGGGAGATTTCAATCAAGACCTTTCAGAAATTCTCAGTAGAATAGATTAACAATTGAACTAAATTACCCTTGTTATGAAAAAAATATCAAACTTGACAAACCCAATGGCACGGTTTGCGACAATCCTCCTTGGCCTAAGCCTTTTTATCCTGGCTGCATGCGGCCACCTCAAAAACCTTAAAAGTGCTCAGAATCATTTCAACGAATGTACACGGGATAAGGTCTTTTTCGAATTCAAAGCAGATGCTGATGGTTCTCAAGTGCAGGGTCAGGCATCCCAATGCTACAATTTGGCCTATTCAGATGTAAAAAAAGCGCTAAGTAATCCAAAAGCGCTGCGTAAAGACGATGTGCTGGCAAATGCTTACAATATCAAGGCGCTTTGCGAGTGGCAGTTGAAAATGTACGATGCAGCCCAAGAATCAGCAAATGAGGCAGAAAAAGAATTTATCGCCCTGCAAGACAGAGGGATTTCAAATCCGCGCGATTTATTGGTGATGAAGATGCTGCCAAACCTTATTGAAATAAACAAAGCAAAAGACAACCTTAGTACTTTCACCGCAGCGGGGTTGCCTTCTTTCAAAGGTGGCCGCGACTATTACGTGCAAAATATTTTCAACACGGATGGTAACAGGCCCGGCAAACTACAATCAGCGATTCAAAAGATCAACAAAATCAGGGAAGCGCCCAGTGGCAATAATGACCTGACAGTGTATATGATCCAGGCTCAATTGGCTGGACTGAAATCTTGGGCCAACAGCATAGAAAAGCTGCTTTTTGAAAGTGCAAAAGCTGACCCAAACCTGAGCGATGCTCAGAAGGTGGAGGCCTTGAAATTTTGGCCAACACAGCGAACAGCACTCGACAAACAAAAAAAGGAGCTCCTGGATGCGCTCATCAAATTACAACCGCTTGGCAAGGATGATCCTCAGGTAAAGTTTTGGGACGCTTTGATTTAATTGCCAGGCCAATTAAAGGTTGCCTCAACCCGCCCCAACGCCCCCACCACCCCTCGAAACAACCTTACCGCCTGAACCGCATCCACCACCCGGTGATCGAGCGCCGCGCTCACGGTCATCATGCGCCGCGGCACTACTTGCCCGTCCAGCACCGCCGGCTT
>CAYVPM010000132.1:0-6870 GCA_964453475.1 uncultured Saprospiraceae bacterium
AGTCAGGTTGTATGTGCCGGGAGCCCCTAAAAAGTTGTGGGGCTCTTCCTGCCATTCATAAGGGATTTCGTTGTTGCAAATGGTCAAATCGGGCAGTTGGGTAATCGGCAACGGCACGTTTGAGACCGGGAAACAGGTGCTTGCAGGAGCTGAACAAGCATTGGATGCCGTGACACATACATTGCCGCCTGCATTTCCGAAGGCAATTTCGACGCTGTTATTGCCGGCAGCAGGGAGTACCCGCACATTGCCGCCACCGTTGATGGACGAACCAGCTGGGCTCGACCAGGTGTAAGACACCGCGTTGGCGACCGGTGGAATGGAATAGACAGTCGTCGCGTTCGGGCATACTTGAGACAATCCCTCAATTGGGTTAAGAGGGCCCATCGGCGGCCCTTGTGTGCTACCGGCAATTACTGTAAATGAGAAATCGCAGACATCTCCGTTAAAGCCATCGATGACAAATTGGTAGGGCTGACCGATTACCAGATTGTTGGCGGTGACGATAAAGGCGCCAAAACCGTTCAAGGGGTTTGGGCCAGGCAGGCAACCAATGTCGGTAATGCAATTGGAAATAAAAGAGGCTTCCAGGCCTTGCCCTGTTTGGCAGTTGGTTGGGAAAACCGCAATGCTCACATCCACACTGCCGGCGATGAAGCCATAAAAACGCGGGTTGTTCAAAATCAAGCCGCCGTGGCAAAGCGAATTTGGCGCACCGGGAGGCAATGGTACATTGTTAATACCTGTAAGCCCATTCAGGTTACAATTGATGCAAGATGTGGCACATGTAGACGAGGCATTGTTTAAGCCTGGACAAGCAAATAGTCCTTGCGCTTCCGATTGCTTGGAAATAGCCAGCAGAAAAAGCAATAACGACAGGAGGATCTTGTAGTTCATAATCGGTAAAATGTAGTGAGAAAATGTGGTGAGATTAGGCAGATAACACCCGACAAGCAGCTTAGCGCCTGCATCAATGCATATCTGGCTAGGATTAATCGAAAAACAGTACTGATTGATAATGGGGACTGTAAGGTATTTAAAAAGCGGGAAAACCTAATTTACAGGGGACAAATTATACTACATCAAGATTCATTCCACATTGTTGAAAGTGTACCAAAAATGGTCATTTGGCCCGTTGGAAGGAAGCCTCCCAGCCTTGCACCAATTTCAACAAATAGTACAAGCTTACAGCTCCAATGAGGTGTTTCAAAGTGTGGCCGCTCCAAAAACCGCATATTCGATAGCTTTCGTGGTCAAAACCTTCGAACAGTTTAGCCACAATGTACCAGCCCAACACCAGCCAAAAATACTTGGTATAAGTCGTTTTTTTATCCGACAAAAGAATCAGCGCAGGGCCGATCAGCATTGGGAAAAACTGCACAAAAGCGTATAGCCGCAAATCACCTACCCCCATTGATTCGGTATACTGCCAGTGGAAAATACTGAAAATGCCAAGCGGCACGCTGATGTAAAAAGCCCATTTACCCCATACGGGTCCAATTAAATCGTAAATTAGCAAGGAAAAAACGGGCATGAACATCAAGGTCATGGGCAGGCGGTCCCAAACGAGGGTTTGGTTGTCGGGAGCATAGTGGTAGTATGCAGAGCCAAAACTGGTGATGAAAATGCCAAATGCCAACACCACAGGTATCCATTGCGCCGTAAAATCAGGACGGTGACGAAAGTTCCTGAATGCAAGCGCGAACCCGTAGATACCCAGGAAAAACATCGGCAGGTTGCTCGCCACGTTCCAAAAATTGTCGATCCCGAAAATAGTGCGCTGGTCGGCAAATGCATGGTATGTAATGTCTTGCGGCAGCGGGCCCTTTGCCCACAAAACAGCAACAAAAGTCAGGAAAATGGCGACAAATGCCAAAGCTTGTGTTTTTTTCATGGCAAGACGCAGTCGTTCAGGTTGACAGGACAGTGTTTGTGAAATGGTCGGTTTGTTCAATGTTGCCCAGCACCACAATGTGCATGTCTGGCATCAGCATCACGTCTTCTTTTGGGTTGAGCTGGTATTGGCCGTCCGGGTATTTGATGGCAAGGATCGGGATCTTTGCCGCCTGCTGTATGCCGCTCTCCGCCATGGTCTTGCCCTGGAATTCAGGCTTCAGGCGCATCACTGAAATTTCTTCAAACACGACCCGTCGAGCGCCGATGTTCGAAATCAAGGTAAAAAATTCGCCTAAATCTGAATTGTTGACCAACATTGCCATGTAAAAACCACCGATGCGCTCTGGCATGACCACGTGGTTGGCGCCAGCCCGACGGAGCTTCTGTTCGTCAGCAGGGTTGTTGAGCCTGCTGATTATTTTCAAATCAGGTTTGATCTGGCGCGCCGATAGCACCACGAAAAGGTTGTTGGCATCCTGGGGCAGGGTGACCACCAGCGCAGCAGCGCGCAAGATGCCCGCTTCCAGCAAAACCTCGTCGTCCGTGGCATCGCCTTCCAGGAACAGATAGTTGGTTTCAGCATCCATGTGGGCTATTTTTTCTGCGTCAATCTCGATCACCACAAAAGGGATCTGCTCTTTCACGAGCTCCTCGCACACTTCAATAGAATGGCGGCCATAACCGCAGACAATGGTGTGCCCCTCCAATTTTTGAATGTTTTCCATCATATTGTATTCGGCAAAAAAATCGTGCAAATCGTGGTCAGCAAAGATGCTGGTTATGGTAGAAATGGCGTAAGCAAAAAAACCTATGTTGAACAATATAAGGAACGAGGTGAATACCCTTCCGGCGTGGCTCAATGGGATCACTTCGCCAAAACCCACCGTGGAAAGGGTGACCAAGCTCATATAGTAGGAGGAAAACCAGGAGGTATGCTCGATTAGCCTGAACCCAACCGTGCCTATAAACACGGCGATTGCCAACAAATACACAGCAGACCGAAGCCGCCGGATGGCACTGAAAACGTGCTCCAACCTGTCTTTCGGCACGTATTTAAGCTTGGGCAGCCAAAAAAACCAGATGCTCAAGCGCAGCAGATTGAGGACAAATGTCATACCGCGAAATTAAGGAAAAGACTTCTTGTTAAATCTTATATTTGCCAGCCCAATGAAAAATGGGCCACCCCGAAACCTCGGGATGGCCCATACTTGGCGGGTGACATCACTGTCACCATATCGCTTTTACGGATTTTGAACGCACAATTTGTTCGCAGCCAATTCTCCGGATGGAATAGGCCAAATGTATTCGCGGGTAGATGGAAGCACCGCGGCCACGTTGGCTTTGCCAGGGATCGGAACCAGCAAGCGCATGCTGTCTTGTGAGCGGAACCCTTCGCCCAGTAGCTCTACGCGGCGCTCGATCAGAATTCTGTTCACCAAATCACTTCCAGCTGCGAAATCAGCAGCCGCGAAAACAGTGGCAGCATCCGAGCGACCATGCACTGCATTGAGCAGCGCAACGGCGCGTGCATTTACGCCATTGACACGGGCTTCAGCTTCTGCCAGGTTCAACAACACCTCTGCATAACGAATAACCGGAGCATAATCCAGGTGTTCTGCACCTGCAGGGAATTTGTTGAGATAGAGTTTGTTGTTGGTGTTCAAGAACACAAATTGCCGGCGTGCATCTCCTACTTTGAAGTTCACGGAATCGCCAATAATGCCTGCTTTGTTGAAGGAATAATCGCCAATGCCCCGTGGGCCAGGATTGAAGTAGCTACCCAGGCCATTTTGCGTGCCAGGGAGGTCGTTGCTGGTGAAAGGCATGGAGAGGATGCTTTCCGTCGTTGTGTAAGGGGTGGAGAAGACATTCTTCACGTTAGCCTGCAATTCGTGGGCAACCCCGCTGGCAGCTTTGAATGGTGCTGCGGCAGGTACAATTTTATTGGCCTCAGTGATCACATCGGCGTAGCGCTGCATGTTGAGCAATACGCGCGTCTTGTATGCAATGGCCGTATTCTTGTGCGCACGGGTAGTGTTCAACAAAGCATTGGCATTCGTGGCCAACAAATTCGCTTCGGCAAAATTCAAATCGTCCAAAACTTGCGCATAAACTTCTGCGACTGTGCTGCGGGCGAGGTCGTTGTTGCCTGGGCCCGTTTCAGCGCGGAGGCGCAGCGGAACACCGAGGTTGGAACCATTTCCGTCAGCGTAAGGGCGGCAATAGAGCGAGAGCAGGCTGTGGTAGCAAATGGCACGAATCAGGCGGGCCTCACCAATGTAGGCATTAACCTTTACATCGTCGTTTACAACTGCCCTGTTGGCATCGGCGCCTTCAATAAAAATGTTGCAGCTGTTGATGGTGTAATAAACTGCGTTCCAAAGGTTGTTCACATCGTTGATGGAAGCCTCGCTGAGGGTATGATTCCATACACCAAAACCGGTAACACCATTGGTCGTCTCGTTGAGGAATTCCTCAGCACGGATATCCCCGTACACAATATAGCGGCCGCCATAGAAGGCGCCCGATTTCATGGCATCATAGAGGCCGTTCACCAGACTTAAAAAACGGTCGGGCGTTGAGAAAGCAGTGGCATCAGACAGGGAGTCCTTCGGCGCCGTGTTGAGCTTGTCCTTCTGGCAGGCGTAAGGCAGCATCAGCGCCAGCATCAGCACCACCAGGGCGGAATATTTTTTATATGTTAGCATGGTATTTTTCATGACTTTAAATGAATTTGAAATGAATTAGAATCCAAGGTTGAGGCCGAAGCTGAAGGTGCGGGCCATCGGAACAGTGTTGCGGTCTACGCCTGGTGTCTGGTTGCTGTTACCGTTGGAAGAAACCTCCGGGTCAGTGCCCTCATAGTTGGTGAAAAGGAATGCGTTGTTCACGGTAGCAAACACGCGCAAGCTGGCAATTGAAGCCTTGTTCAGCAAGCCGGTCGGCAAGCGGTAGCCCAGGGTTACATTGCGGATACGCAGGAAGTCGCCCTTTTCAACATTTTCAGAGATAGGAATTGCCGAGCCGTTGGAAATGTTGTCACCAAATACCACCCTTGGGATTGTTCCATCGGTGTTGTTTTCCGTCCAGCGATCCAAAACATCAACGTGATTGTTCCAGAAGCGCTGGTCGCGCAAGCCGGCCTTACTGCCATTGTAGATATAGTTGCCACCGGCGTAGTTAAGCTGGACATTCAGGTCAACCGGACCGTAGGTGAACGTGTTGTCCCAGCCACCAAACCAGGTGGGCAATGCTGGGCCAAAAATCCTGCCATCAGCAACAAGGGATACTGCAGAAGTTGCAGAGCCGTCAGACACGAGTGTCCAGCGAGATTGGCCAGCGGCCACCACGTGGTTGTACTGTACCAGTGTGCCGTCTTTTTTCACAAAAATGCGCTGGCCGTTGGCAGGGTTAACGCCACGTGTTTCTACGGCAAACACACTGCCTACCGATTCTCCAACACGGATAATATTGGTCGTTTCGAGTCCAGAAGTCTGGGCCAGGATATCAGAGTTGCCTTCAGCAAGAGAGAGTACTTCGTTCTGCATCAGCGTAATGTTCACGCTGCTGTTCCAGGTGAATTTTCCTTTGCGCAATACCGTAGCAGAAAGGCCTATCTCATGGCCTGTGTTGCGCATCGCGCCAACGTTGATGGCAATTACGTTACCAGGGATACCTTTTGAAGGCGCTTGTGGCGCGTTCAGGATAAGTCCATCGATATCGTTGTTGAAATAGGTGTATTCGCCTTGCAGGCGGTCGTCAAACAACCCGAACACTACGCCAATGTCTGTCTTCTTGCTGGTTTCCCAGGAAAGATCGCGGTTGCCCGCTTGATTGAAGAAGAATGTTGGCACTGCAGCATAAAGGCCGGAGTTGAAAAGGCTCAGGGAGGCATAGTTACCGATACCGTTGGCATTGCCCACAGTACCGTAGCTTCCGCGGATCTTGAAATAGTTGAACAACTGGTCAGCGTTCATGGATTTCCAGAACGACTCTTCAGAAATATTCCAACCAGCTGATGCGCCCCAGAAGATACCTTTTTTGTTGCCTGGTGCATAAGCGGAGTATTCATCCTGGCGCACATTGGCAGTCAGGAGGTATTTTTTGTTGAACTCGTAGTTCAAGCGACCGAAATAAGAAAGCAGGTAGTTTTCGCCCTGGAAGTTGCCAGCTGGGTTGATGGTGGTGTAGTTGCCCTGGTAAGTGGTAAAGAATGGGTCAGCCACCTGGGTGCGCGATGCGCCCCAACCTTCGCTTTCCGTGTATTGCTGCTCATTGCCAACAAGGACGCCAATTCCGTGCAGGTCGCCCAATACTTTGTCGTAAGAAAGAATGTTCTGCCAGTTCCAGCGTCTGTTCTGGATGTACACTTGTGATGCAAGACCGGTAGTACCAAAGCCATCACCGTGAATTGGAGTCCAGTAGGTTTCGTTGGTAAGGCTCAAGTTGTCGATACCATAAAGTGTTTTTGCCACCAGGCCATCCAAAATTTCGAGTTGACCATAAACGGAAGCCTGTAATTGGGAGGCTTCAGAAACGTGGCGGTTCAAATCAATGATCGGGACAACGTTGGTGAAGCCAACCTGCTGCAAGTTTTTGCCGCGGCCCAATTGGTTGGTAGATGTGATGTTGTATTTTGCAGTACCCTCCAACATATTTCCGTTGGCATCAAAAACGAATGGGCTGACGTTTGGAGCCGTCACGAATGCCAAACGGCCGATACCTGAGGTGTTGAACGCTTGACCATTCAAAGAGCCCGTATTAGGCGCGAGGTTTTGGTTTTTGGTGTAACCGATGGTACCACCAATCTTAATCCGCTTGTTGAGCTTGTGATCGAGGTTCATACGGCCAGTAAGGCGGTTGAATTCATTTGCGACAATCATACCTTCTTGCTGGGAGTAGCCCAGAGACATGTGGTAGGTAGTTTGGTCGCTGCCGCCGGAGAAGCCCAGCCCTGATGGCCCGCCGCAGCCT
>CAYVPM010000133.1:0-6858 GCA_964453475.1 uncultured Saprospiraceae bacterium
TATTTGCCGTAGGGCCTGGAACTGGCGCCCGACGGACCGCTCGTGTCGCGCCCATACCTGGAGATGACCCTAAAAATGATGCGCTATTTTGGTGCAGATGTACAATGGGCGGGCGATACGATCCAGGTAAAGCCCGGGGCATACAAAGCCCGTTGCCTGGCGGTGGAGGCCGATTGGTCGAGCGCTTCCTACTGGTATGCGATGGCTGTTTTTGCCGATGAACTCGACCTTCGACTGGAGGGCTTTCAGGCCAACAGCTGGCAAGGCGATGCTGTGCTGGCTGAAATGATGCAAGGCTTCGGCATTGAAACGACTTTTGAAGACCACGCGCTTTTACTGCGCAAAAGTGGCCTGGCGCCCCGTCCGTTTTTTGAATATGATTTTCTGGAATGCCCCGATATTGCCCAAACCCTGGCCGTCGTTTGCGCCGGGCTCGGCATCATGGGCGTATTTTCAGGATTGGAAACCCTGAGCATCAAGGAGACCGACCGCATCGCGGCGCTGAAAGCCGAGCTAAAAAAAGTGGGGGTCACTTTCGTCAAGCTCCCGCCCCACATGAATAAACGGCACCCTGAAAAAACTTTTTATCAGGTACAAGGGAAGGCCGCATGGGAAAATACGCCACATTTTGCCACCTATAGCGACCACCGTATGGCTATGGCTTTTGCGGCATTGGCGCTGTTGGGGGAAATAGGGGTAGAAGACCCCGAAGTAGTGCACAAATCGTACCCGGACTTTTGGGCCCATTTAAAGCAACTCGGGTTTGAGGTACAAATCAGCAATGCCTAAAAAACTGAAAAAAGGCCTTTTCAGGCTTCAAATCAATTGTATTAGGTATAATTTCGCCTTTTTTTAATTCAAATAAAATTTGGAACAATTGTGAAAGGACGATATGGAAACACATGAATATCTTTGTGTATCAAAAATCAATAACTGACCTGATTTTAGGAATTTTATTGCTGTAACCTCATTCAAAAACCCACCCCATGACCCCTTCTACCACAGTTGGGGAAGATGCTTTTCTGAACGCAGTTAATTGTTTCATCGAGAAAAATCTTTCCAAAAAGTCATTCACCATCAAGGAAATGACGCGGCAAATAGGCATGAGCCGCACAGACTTACATCGAAAGTTAAAGCAAAAAACAGGAGAGTCGGTTACCCGATTCATCAAACGCGCGCGCATCCTGCACGCCAAAAGATTGTTGTCGGAAAGCCCGAAATCGACTATTTGCGCGGTGGGCTATGAAGTGGGTTTTGACAGTCCGAGTTATTTTACCCGTGTATTTAAGGAGATTGAAGGAATAGGCCCAAGGGCGTTTCGCGCAAGATATTATTCGGATACAGGTAGCCTGGTTGTGTAGCGGTTTTCCGCCTGTAATTCCCCTTTTTTAAAATGTTTAATTCTTGATTTCAGTGCAACAGGTGTTGTGCTGGAGTGGCAGGATATTTTCAAAATTCTCATCCTTTAAAACTTTTATTATGACTGCAGAACAAATTGAACGAATGATCCAAGGCATTTATGACAACATTTTTAATGCCGCAACTAAAGCTGAACCAGGAGGCAAACCAGTAATGCCTACCAGTACCACAATGCTTACGCTGATGAAACCTGGCCTTGCCATCAACCCTAAAGACTTCAGAAATCCGTGGACGCCAGGGAACAATCAGGGGAGCATGGATGCCGCAATTAATTGCTCAAGGCTAGTGGATGCCATACCAAAAGCAAACAGCTTGTACGAGGACAGTGGAAACAAGGTCTCTCAAGTTTATGAACAAATTTTGGATAGCGTATCTATCCCCAAGCAACCGACAAACGCCGCAATAGATGCACAATTGGATGCTGCACACAATTTTTTATTTCGTATAATAAATGAAATCGATTCTGAAACCGGAGAGAGTAAACCTAAAACAATTGAGAGCCAGATTTATAGAGACTATCTGGACAATCAAAATGCCTACTTTAATGCCCGGATTGCTTATGTAGGCGCATATAATGCGGCGCAGGAAACACCACAAGGCAAAAACACTTGGCCTTTGGTCGCCCCAACATTTCAAATCCCTGTCAAACAAGCATGGGACAAATGGCGCGCAAATAAGGCAGACCTGGTGGAACAAAATTTGGCAATTCTGTCAACTTCTTCTCAAAACTCCCTGCAAAAGGCATTTAAAAAAGCGCAAGACCTTTTTGCTGGATATGGTGCAGTTTTGGAAGAAACAGGTTCCGGAATGTCCCCAATGATTCAACGTGTGAACCTATCGCCATCCAATTGGTACAGTTCCAATGACAATACAGGTTGGACAACCGTAAAGATAAATTCGGGCGCCAATGCTGGCAGCAGCAGTTCCGATTATAAATCCTTTGGTGCATCGGCAGGATTTAGCCTGGGCATTTTCAGTATAGGAGCAAAGGCTGGAGGCAAATGGGAATCAAGGCATTTCAGCAGCCAAACCAACAACTTGAGCATTCAATATTCTTATAAATTAGTGTCTGTTCGCAGGCCCTGGATGATCTTCAATCTCCTGCAAACCAAAGGTTGGAACCTGGGTAACCTTTTCCCAAAGAAAGGTGGGATATCCAACGGTACGAAAAAGCAACAAGGCACCATGTGGCCACTATTGCCCACCTCTTTTGTTGTGGTAAAAGACGTGAAAATCTCTGCAAATTGGGCTAGTTCAGACTGGGACCTGATGAAATCTAGCCTGAGTGCCGGTGGCAGTGTGGGCATCGGCCCCTTCTCAATTGGTGGTGGCTATGCGCAGTCAAAGTCAAAAGAGACCTGGAGTTCTGCCTTTGCCAATGGCGCTATTACTGTCCCCGGAGTTCAAATTATCGGTTGGACGAATACGGTGGTGCCCTTCTGCGCCCCTGAAAATATGCCATAGAATAAACAAACGCATAGCATATTAACTGAATAGAGGCTGTTTCAGTCGCATCTCTCAATAAGTGCTTTTGAAACGGCCTCTTTTTTAAACTCTTCAATTCTCCAAAAAATGGCAAACGCAACTGATTTTATCGCAAGTGTATATGATTTGCTGGCAAAAAGCTTCAACCTCAACAATGCACCAGGTAAAACCTTCTTTCAAATGGCTTGGCCAGGTATTCCGATCGTGCCAGAAGATTATAAGGATGCCAACGGGAAATATGACAGGCTGCTGGCAGAAGAAACTTTCTCTGCTTTAGTAAATGTCGCCCCTGCTTTTAATAAGCTTAGCTACGAAAACTCTGGGTTTGAAATAGACGACCTTTATGAAATGGTCATAGCTAGTGCAAGGCCTTCAGGCATTCCAGCGCCCGATTTACCTACCAATCCACTTTTCAAACTGTTTGCAGATGCACAATTCGAATTCTTTAACAGTAAAAAAGGCAGCAAAAGAGATCCAAATGTTTTTTACTACCCATATACAGCAACACCATCCAACTGGTATGAGGAAACTGCGTCTTCATTCTGGACTTCTGTTGAAATAAAATCAACTGATGTAAAGCAAGCTAATAAAGACTCCTTCTTTATAAAAAACAATGGAGCGTCTTTGATTGCAAAAGGAGTTTGGAAAATAAAATCGAAGACTGGAAGCGATGCAGATATAAAAGCTGGGTTGCAGCAAAACCTGCAGCTAAACAAAGCAGCTTTAGTAAAAACTTTTCCATTAACAGGTGCAGCAGCTACACCCAATGTTATGAATGGTTATGCAGACAAAATCATTACCAATAACAAGGCTCCTTTTAAAATTAATACGCCACAAGCCGTATTAAGCAATGATTTTAAAATCAACCTTTCAAAGGCAATACTTTCCAACAACAAAAAATTGGTACCTACAAATTTATTTGATAAGAATTCAGGGTTATTGAATACTATTAAAAGCGATCAAATCAATAAAGACAAAATGCTGGTTAAGCCACGCAGCATGAATGTGAAGCAATCACTGCTCGTAAATAAGTTATTGATACAAAGTTTAGGCACAAAACCCGCATCCCCAACAACTACTGGATATAGCATATCCTTTCGATTTTGTCGTGTAAACATCGATTGCGACTGGATGAAACTGGCACTGCTGAGCAACCCCAGTTGGTATATGTTTGGGTACCCTGCCGGGGAATACTCAAATAATTCAGCAGAAAATAATACCGGATTGTTTCCAATGGTTCCTGTTTCCTTTATTGTCGTAAGTAACCTGAAAATTACGGCAAATTGGTCTTCGGAAGATAAAAATGCCATTCAAAATGCAGCTTCTTTTGGGCCTTTTGATATCAGAAACGGCACCTTTAACCAAAACACTTTAGAAAACAAGGGCATGCAGATTATTGCGTGGTTTTCCAAAGTTACTCCTTTTATGGCTCCCATTGCTGCGCCGAAATAAGTGTTTTCACTTATCGGTGTCGAAGTGCTCTTGAGCACGAAAGTGTGTAATTTTTTTTCTTGAAATATAATTTATATACGAATGAAGATTCAACCATTTCATCTCATAATAGGCGCCTCATTTTTGACACCCTCGATTTTGGCGCAACAAGGGGCGCTTGACCCTACATTTGATTTTGATGGAAAAGTTATTACATCCATCGGAGCCGCAGGAGATGGTATAAATGCCATAGCGCTTCAGCCAGATGGAAAAATACTCGTTGCTGGATATTCAAGCAACGGCACTAACAATGATTTTGCACTGGTACGGTACACTTCGAATGGTATTTTGGATAGTGATTTTAGTTCAAATGGAAAAGTTTTGACAGATCTATCGGGCAATGATATCCCCCGTTCTATTGCCTTACAACCTGATGGTAAAATCCTGGTAGCAGGATGGACAGGAAATGGGTTGGCGAATGATTTTGCCTTGGTTCGATATAGCGCTAATGGAGATTTAGACCATGGCTTTGCAACAGAGGGGAAGGCGATCACACCAATTGGCGCCGGTGATGACAGGGGATACGCTATCGTGGTGCAACCTGATGGCAAAATTGTAGTGGCGGGTTATACTAATAATGGTTCAAAGGAGGAGTTTGTACTGGTACGTTATAATGTGAACGGAACCTTGGATATAAGCTTTGATACAGATGGAAAAAAAAACATCTCTATAGGTAACAACAACGACCGAGCCTTAAGTATTGCCTTACAACCGGATGGGAAAATTGTTTTGGCGGGCTACTCTAACAACAATTCAGGTTCTGACTTTGCTCTTGCCCGATGCAACCCTGATGGTAGTTTAGATGCCAGTTTTGGAGTTGGGGGAATAGCCACCACTTCTATTGGTATTGGAACCGATGTTGCGAACTCGTTAATCTTACTTCCTGATGGAAAAATTGTAACTACTGGGTATTACTTTGTTGGAACAAAGGCTGCATTTGCCCTGGTTCGATATTTAGCAGACGGCTCACTAGATCAAAGTTTCAACATTGATGGAATTATAACAACTTCGATAGGCCCCATTGGCGATTTTTCTACCACCGTATTATTGCAGCCAGATGGCAAATATGTGGTTGTTGGTTATTCAGAAAAAAGTGGCGGAACTTCAGACTTTGCGGTGACGCGATACAATGTTAACGGAAGTTTAGACAACTCATTTAATTCAAATGGCATTGTAACTACCAGTTTAGGTTCTGGACGGGATGAGGCCTACGCCGCGACAATACAACCCGACGGTAAAATTCTCCTTGCAGGAAGGTCAAATAATGGCACAGATTACGACTTCGCTATGACCAGATACCTGGCCAGTTCTGTGGGCATTTCTGGTGCTGGTGGAAACAGCCTCCGCGCAAAATTATATCCTAATCCAACACCGAAAAATGCGGTTTTAGAGTACTCATTAAATGCAACTACCCAGGTTTCTCTCAAGCTTTTAGATACACAGGGGAAAATTGTAAAAATCTATTGTAGTAATCTTACTCAAAGTTCTGGCGTACACCTGACAATTCTTGAATTGCCGAATGGCTTAAACCCTGGTGTTTATAGCATAGTACTCTCCTCCTCTGATGGAAGGAGTGTTATCTTAAATGTTGTGAAATCCTATTGATACATGACAGCGCGTGAATGCACCCATTGATTTTTATGAATTTTTTTCATCGCATCATCTCCCGGTTCCGCGCCCACACCGCATCCGATAGCTGCCGCTCCGACGAAACGCCCAGCGGCACCGATACCACCAATACCAGGGCGGCCGATCCAAAGGTGAGCCCGCTGCCAATATTAAAGTTTCTTCTGTTCGCAACATCGCCGTTCGCATCAAGGGCGTTGGCGCTTATTGCCGCGCCTGTTATTATTCCGGCCACGCCTACCAGGCTGGCAGCAAATGCAATTTTGTTGTTTTTTTGCGCTTTTAGGAACATTTGCCTGGCATTGGGCGTATGATCGAATTCAGGCTTTATTTTCTCAAAGAAGAACCCTACAGGTTTAGATTCCGTGCCTTTTACCATCGTCAGGCCCCGCCAGAACTCCGACCGCAGGTATATGCCTTCCTTGTCCAACCGTTCAAGGCAGTTGTCCTGTGCCGATGATGCTGAAAGAAAAATAAAGCCAAAGAAAAATGAAAGTAACTTTGTCATGGGTTTAGTGTTTTGTTGAAAAAAAAGGGAGGGCAAGTTCTTTTCATTGATTCAAAACGCCCTTTCCGGGTTGCTTGCAACGCAGGTTGTTGTAGCTTTGCCGCCTACAAGATTTCCAGGTTATGAAATATTCGCCCATTCTATTCGCTTTTGTTTTCCTCAGCACCAGCATTCTCGCACAGACAGGGTCGCCGGTGGCCACCAATAAAAAACTCAAAGTCGTTTTCCACCTCACCACCGCCGACTCTGTGGTGCAAAAGAACATGACCAAACAGCTCAACAATTTTCTGGTGGCCGCCCCCAATGCCAAAATCGAAGTGGTTTGCCAC
>CAYVPM010000134.1:0-6798 GCA_964453475.1 uncultured Saprospiraceae bacterium
CAGTAGAACAAGGCCAGGCGCGCCTGCAAATACGGGGTTTTTGTAAGGTGAACCTGCGCCAGGTTTGTCGCCACGGCGCCGAACAGCAGCAAAACCAGGAATATCCGCGGGTCGCTGCTCAGTCGAAACTTGTTTTCTTTCCAACGCCAAAGGGCTATTGCGCCGATGGCGCAGGCGCCGACTACGGCCAGCCAGGTCAAAGTAAGATCGGAATCGCTGCCCAAATAGGCATTGGCATTGATTGCCGCCCTGATCGAACGCTGCAGCGATTCAAAATAAGTGCCTAATTGGTTCCAGTTCAGGATTTCTGAATCTTTGCTGAGCCTGCGCAGCGGCGTGACCCAAAGTAGCGAAAAAATGGCAAAAGTTGCCAACCAGGGCTTCGATTGTTGCCAAAAGCGCAACAACGTAGGGTTCAACTGCCAGGAAGCCAGCAAAAGCATGCAAGAAAAAGGGGCAAAAAAGATGAGCAGGGTAAAATTAGCGTACACCGCCAAACCGCCAAAAATCATGGCCAGGCGCAGCTTTTTGGGATTATTTGATTCCAAAAAGCACCAGGCAAACCACAGCGCTGCCGTCATCAAACCGACTGCCAGGCCATATCCCCTTGCCAGGGAAAAGAACTCCAACAGAAAGGGGTTGCCAAAGAGCAGGAGCAGGCCAAAAGCCCGCAGCCAGGCATTGTCTACAATCTTGCGGACCAAATGCAGAGATGCCCAGGCGTATAAAAAAGCCCCGATCAGCACAGGAATCCGCAGCACAAAATGGTGCCAGCCAAAAATACCTGTACATATCTTTATCAAGACCGTGTTCAGGATATGGTTGTTCGGATTGGCCTCTTTTTTGAATAAAAGCGTGTCGAATAGCACCCTGGGTACATGGTTCAATGCAGTTGCAGATTCATCTACGGTAACGGGCAACCACCATGCACGCAGCACGACATAAACCCCAAAAGCCGCCACAATACTCCCTAATACCCATTTTTCAATTGTCTGATTCATGGGGCGAATATACAATTGCCGCATTATCTCAGCACCGACATTTTCACGGGATTTGACTGGCCCTTCTCTCCGCGCAAGCAGTAGTGGTAAACGCCTGGAACCAATTGCCGGGTATCTAATTTGATGTTCTTTTCGGCGTTCAGATTTACTGGCTGGGATATAGCCAATTCGCCCAAAACATTGAATACCAACAGATTGACCTTGTTGCCAATTGCCTCGCTTTGGCCTTCCCACTGGAGCATCGTTTGACCGAAACTAGGGTTTGGCTCATTTTGCATGAGCTTGAACTTGGACAAATTAATGGTTTGGATGCCGGATGTTGTCAAGGTATATTCAATTCGAATGTCGTCGAAGTAGAATCCGTCGCCCTGGACTTCACCATCGGCGCCCAACTGAAAATTGATGATGGGTTCCTGGCCGATATAGGCTGAAATGTCCATACATTCCTCTACCCATTCACCCTGTATGCCGTCGAACACCGGCCCATCTGCCTGCGCATTTACACCAACGCCGGTGTAGAGGCCGCAGAGGGGCGTGGTTACGCCGTTTTGGCCCGTAGCAAGCACCTGAACGTAGTCCCAATTTGGCTCGATGTCCCACTTGGCAAAAAAGCGGAGGTTGGCGCTGACAGCGCCTGCGGGAATGGCCGTTACTGCGGCCAGGAAACAACTGGTATTGGCATTTGGCAGGTACTCCGCGTTGGGAGAATCGGTCATGCAGCTCGATGCTGAATGGAAGGTTTCGGTGGTAAGCGCCCAATCACCCGTCCAATTGGCGGCGTTGTCAAGTCCGTCCTGGAAAGCAATGCCCGTCGCCAGCACAAAATTGCCGCCAAACACTTTGCGCAGAGTGTCCGTTTTTGTCCACAAGCCATTGTCGGTTTTTATCAGGAAAACTACAGATTCACCCACCTGGGTATTGGCGTCGAGTTGGTATGGGAAAGCATAAACGGTTTGCTCAAGGTTGGCCAGGTTGAATGCTTTAGACTGGGTTGTGGAGGCGATATTGCTTGAAAACGGGATCAGAGACACAGTTACAGGGCCGTCAAGCAGCCCATAGCGCATAAACTCGACCTGGATGCTCCCGTTTTTGCCATAAAGTGTCTCCGCGCTTTTGTCTTTCGCGACGCCATAACGAAGCGCCGAATAGGCCATGGTGAAATTCTGCCAAAGGTTTTCTTTGTTCAGCTTGTCGATCTGGTTTTGCATTGGCCAAAACCCGGTTTTGCCCACTTCGGGGGTGCAGGAATAAGCGCCTGTTTCGGCGTACATCCAATCGTCGGAGCTTCCGTTCACGTTGTAGCCCACCGTTTCAGACGTGGTGCCGTAGTGGTAATGGTTTTCTTCGGTGAAATGCCGGCCATATTTGATAAAGGCAGAATCGGCTGGACTGTCGCTGTAGGCCCAGGGGTATATCAGCAGGTTACCGCTTGTATGATAATTGAACACAAAAAGGAAATCGTGCTTGCGGCAAAAATCACGCATGGTGCGGGATTCTGGCTCCGAAAACGCCGCCGGGCCGCGATAGGTACCAGACGTGGAATCGCCGGAAGAACCGCCAAAATTGCCCCAAAAATGACCGTAATTGCGGTTCAGGTCGACACCGAATATGCCGCCCCCGTTGTTGCGGCGATTCTTGCGCCAAAACCCGCCCCCGTTGGGATTGGTTTGTTCGTTGTATAAATAGCCATCGACATTGATACATGGCACGAAGTACATTTCCAGGTTGTTCACAATGGCCTGGATATCCGGGCGGGTGGCATAGTTTTCCAATAAATACCACATGTAAAAAATCAATTGAGAAGCGCTGTTGGGCTCTCGGGCGTGGTGCAGCGCCGTGTACAGCACCTTGCGCTCGGCTTCGTCGACATCCGGGTTGTCGGATATTTTTACGTTGTATATCGCGTTGTTTTGCCAGGTGACAATGGTGTCGCTGGTGATTTTCCTGACGGAGATCAGGTTGGGGTAAAGGCTGCGCATTTTGTCGAGCTCTGCCATCATTTGACTGTATGTGAGATAGCCGCCCATGGTGCCATAACTGTAATTGGCCGGGGTAACATAGTCTGGAAAGGGCGCCAGGGCTGTATTGCAGTCAACGCCCCGATCTGTAGCAGTTTGGGGTTGAGCGCTGCGCTCGAGGTAGTCCTGATACAGGTCAGGGATCAATATTGTTGTCTGGAAGCCGGCCTGCTGCACTTTTTGAATTTCATTTTCAGCAAGCACCGTAGTGATGGAGCGCCCTGGAAAGTAGCTGCCATGTTCGGTCTCAATGCCCGTTTGCACGAGCTCGGCCATGGATTTCCCGATCAGGGATATCTTGACTTGTGCATAGCGTTCTTGAGATTGGGAAAAAGCCTGGAAGGACAGCAGGGAAAAGGCAAGTAAAAGCGGGATGTTTTTCATGTAAGAGATAAGCAATTTCGAACAAAGATAGCACGGCGAGGCTAGCAATTTCGACAATGAATAGAATTTGACAATGCGAGCAAAAAAAACGCTGCTTCAGAAAGAATGGCGTATTTCCAGGCGCCAGTTGCGCCCGGGCATGGGGCGGTTGGCCAGCGACTGGTATTGAACGTCCCAGATGTTTTCCAGCCTGAAATCAACTGCCAGGCCCTTTACCCAAGCCCGGGGACATCCGCGGAATGAAAAACAGAGCAGAAGCGTTCCCGTCTGAAAGTCGGGTAAGAGGGTCATATTATCGCTGCTGACAAAGCGTTTTCCGGTAAATTGGTGCAGGTAAGCGCCCGAAAGCCCGCCAACAATAGCCCACAGCCCGCCGCCAGCGGAAACCCTCGGCGTATAGGGCAACTGTTTGCCCAAAACTGATTCGGCGCCGCCGTAAACTGCCGCATTTTCAGTCGCCGACCATTGCAAATGGGCCTTGGCTCTCCATTGAACACCCATGCACTTGAAGGCCAGGCTGCTGGAAGCTTCCAGGCCCCGACTGTTCACCTTCCGCAAATTTCCAGGCCTGAATATACCGTCCTGGGGGCTCGGTTGCCACAAAATCCAATCGTCGAGTAGCAATTGAAAAGCGGTGATTTCAGCGGCAAAGCGGCGCCTTTTGAAGGCCCAGCCAAAGTCGGCGCTGTAGCCTTTTTCCGGCTTGAGCTGGCTTTTGTCAAGGGTTTCCCAAAAGCGGTCGTTGAAAGTAGGCAAGTTGAAATTTCTGGATACATGGCCGCGCAGCATCCCCCGTTTGCCTGTGGGTAATTCCCAGCCGAGCGTCCAGGTAAAAGGTGCCGCCAGCGCTTCAACCCATTCCTGGCGGAGCAGTGCTGAAAACTTGCCAGAAGCGCCAAAAGAACGTTCCACTTGAGTATATCCGGCCAACCGGGCTTGCGCATACCATTTGCCTTTGATCTGGTAGCCATCTGAAACAGCCCGGATTTGCTGCGCTGTCGCGCCGAGTTTCCATTCGAGGCCTCTGCCTGTTTGCTGCCGCCATTCACTGCCCAGCAGAGCCGTTTGGGCGCGACTTTCCTCCGTTTTTCCGGCAAAGTGAAAGGCAATAAACTCGTCTTGCCAGGCTATCCTGCTTTGAAGTTTGAAATGTTTTTGTGGGTTGAATTCCCAGGTGGCAACCGCCCGCGCCGACCAGTCGCGCTGCCAGGTGTTGGCGGTAGCTTCGGTAATGGCCGGTGGAATTTGACGAAAGGCGTGTTGGTACCAGGCTGCGGTTTTAAGGACATGTTTTTTATGCAGTACAAAGCGGTTAAACTGCTGAATATCAATCTTTTCTGCGAAATTATTTTGTTGCCTTGACTTATAGGACTGACCATTCAAAGCAATGGCCTGAAAGGGGAAATTATTCTCAGCGCTTTGCCAGTTGGCCCGGATGCGACTCGCTGTTTTTTTCCGGATAAGCTCGGCAGACCCCTGTGCCGATTGCTGGGCAAAACTCCCGCCGCCGATGGCCAATTGCCCGTACAAACCAGGTTCATTTTGCTCGAATGGAGTTTCTATCAGCACTGTACCGCCCATGGCCCCGCTGCTTTGGGCAGCGCTGTTTCCGCCTTGCAGCACTGCTAACCTATCTCCGTTCCAGAGCGGGAGCAGCGAAGCATCCACCACGCCATTCATGGGACTTTGCAGGCTAAGGCCGTTCCAAAACACTGCAGTGCGGTTTGGACCTGCCCCGCGCGCGGACAAGGTGGCCAAAGTCCCGGGAGCATTTTGTCGAAGATCGAGGCCGTTTTCCCAAAAAAGTCGGTTGCTGAGCGATAGCACTGCCGCCGTTGGCAATGAATCGGCTTGCCAGATAGTGAAGCCGGCAGTGCTGAAACGTTTTTCCAGGACAAGGGCTTCCGGGATGCTGAGCTCGGAAACGATGGTGTCGGATTGTGCCGCAATATTCAAGGATGCCAGGGAGCAGGAGATCAAAGCCAGAAGCTTGAACATCCATAAATGGGCGTCGCTACATATGGTCATGGCGATTTCAATGGTTTTTTTAGGGATCAATATTGATTTTTTTAAATGTAAAAGGGAAAAGGGAAGGAGAAGAATTAAAAAAAATAAAAAATTGTTTTTGAATGTGGACTTCCCACTTCCGCAGTCCTGCATTTGGGCAGGTTCACCACTTTGTCTTTCGCAAGGAATTCGATGGCCCATTTTAAGTATCTAAATTGGTTCACTTCTAGAATTCCACTACATATTCCCCTGCATACTTGCCATTGCCCATCACCCACTGTGCTGGTGTTGGCAACATCTCTTCTATAAAGATGTCGGTTTCGCCATCCAGTTCCAACATTTTTTCAAAAAGCAGCATTGAAACAGGGCTTTGCATGTCAAAATATTGCGGCTTCTCGCGCATTTTCAGTCTCCTGGCAAAAAAATAGCGCGGCACTTTCAGTCCGCCAAGCGCTTCCCGCAACAAACTGAACCGGGTAGCCGATTTGCGCGGAGCCTCCAACGCTGTTTGAAAGAAAGCAAGACTTGTTTCCCAGGCCGCGCGGGCCAACACGAGGGAACGATATTCCATCCTTTGCCGACTCTTTACCAAATTTGATTGTTGGACCCAGTAATTTTCTCTGCCGATCAAGGCCTGTGAAGAAACGTAAGGCACACC
The DNA here is from genome assembly GCA_964453475.1 of uncultured Saprospiraceae bacterium. GTDB lineage: Bacteria > Bacteroidota > Bacteroidia > Chitinophagales > Saprospiraceae > M3007. The sequence goes on from CAYVPM010000134.1 coordinate 6,069, forward strand.
CAAATGCCACAATACCTGCATCGCAGGCGGTCGAGATTCTGGCGATTCGAGCCCTAAATCGGTTAAGATAAGCCGCTTTCCACTACCTTTTTCCACCAAAACCGGACCGTCATCACCCAGGTAAACGCCCAGGTCGCTCAACAAAATCGTGGCGCCGGCAGCACTGCCTGGTGCCCGTCCGTCAGGGACCAATAAGGCCTCCCCTGATTGCAGCGGCTGAAAATTGGCGTTCGACCAGCCTTGCCAGGGGAACAAAAGGGGTTGGGGTAAAGATTCTTTGAAATCGCTGGGGAACAAGTGCAACCAACGGGCATACAGCTTGCCGCCACCGGGGAACATCGCATTGACCACAGCGCGATACCCCACAGGAGTATGGTAAACCTGCAATATGGCGCCCAGTTTTCCATCGTAACGCTTGGTCAACACTGTTTTTTCGGGTGATTTGTCCTCAAAAAACAAGCGGCAAAATTCTTGAAAATCAATGATTTCCCCTGGTTTGAGCCTGCGCTGCGCAAACTGATGCAGCCTTGCTCGGATGCCGTTCAGCTCATGTTCGGCGCGCGCCTCCCAGCAAGCCGTTAAATCCAGGGCAAATTGCCGGATAGCGACTTCCGGGCAGCTGTTGGGCAAGCTGCGGGCGAGGTCTTCAAAAAAGATTTGTTCGGAGGGTATTGGAGGCCGCAGCGATTTTTGTTTTTCAAAAAAAGCGTCCAAATGCTCCTTGGCTTCC
>CAYVPM010000135.1:0-6775 GCA_964453475.1 uncultured Saprospiraceae bacterium
GTTTACTGTTCACTTTCACCGGTAATGACTGTCCACTTTGCGCCGGATTATGCAGTCAGTACCGTTTTTTTACCACCGAGCAGGAGGTCATTGTGAAAATAGGTTATGCCCGTGTTTCAACCCGTGACCAAAATCTGGATTTACAGATTGATGCTTTGCACCAGGCTGGTTGTACCGACACCTATATATATAAGGAACACTTTACCGGCTCCAGTAAGGAGCGCCCACAGCTAAAAAAAATGCTCGAACAAGTTCGTGAGGGGGATATAGTTATAACATGGAAACTTGACCGCCTTGGCCGGTCACTTACTGATTTGGTTCACATTGTAAATGAGATTGAGGGTAAAGGCGCAGGTCTGCTGTTCGTCAAAAATAATATCGACACCACAACAATACACGGGAAGCTTTTCTTCCACATTTTTGCCGCCATTTCCGAGTTTGAGCGTGAAATAATCCGGGAACGTACATTGGCCGGGCTTGAATCTGCCCGCGCACGCGGACGGAAAGGAGGCCGTCCACCAGGTCTTTCCAAAGAAGCCCAAGTTAAAGCAGCTGCCGTCCGCACTCTCTATCAGCAACGAAAGGCGGTCTCAGAAATATGCTCAATCCTCTCTATTTCTAAAAAAACTTTTTACAAGTATCTTAATAAGAATCAATGACAATTAATGGGCAACAATTAAATAAATAAGTGCCGAGCTTCGATGTTCAACGTAAAGTTTTATTGCTGTTTCTTATAAAACTATTCAGCAAAATCATGTAGATCAGCGTTTCTTGCTTGGTATCTAGTAAATTTATCTAAAAGGTGCTTGGAATCAGGATAACGGAGACGCTTGATCCGCCTTATGCCAATTTCAATAGATTGATTACCTAATCTTATTGGTATTTCTAACTTCTGTGGAAATGAGAATGTGGGGAGTAAATACATCTGTAGTTTTTGCGCAAAGTCCTTAGAAACAACTTGACGACGAATCCATCTTCCGACAACTCGTCCATCAGCTTTTTGAGCCAATTCTTGGTATTTTGTTGTCCGTTGCATTAAGTGTTTGAATTTATTAAAAATAATCCTGTACCGCTTCTCCCAAGAAGCACCAAATTCATTTTCGTTTGGTAAAATTGCATCAAATGAAATCTTCGCTATACCGTCTGCATCGAAAACTGTTAAATCAAGGAAATCAATATCCACATATAATGGATTCTTAAAAGATACTTTTCCAATACTATGTAAACCTTCAATATAATATTTGATCTTAAACGTGGTAGCAGTCATTTTTTCAACCTCCTTTAACTTGTTTTCTTTGGCAGTTTTTGTCAATCCAGAGAGGTCAATATTTTCAATTGGCAAAAGCAACCCAATATTGGTAGTCCTTATTCCATCGGAACGAACCATTAAATCACATTCTTGCGCAACTAATACATAATCTTCTTTAATTCCGTTCAGATGTTGGATTTCAAAAATATCTCCATTTTCAAGTGGGTAATTCAGACCATTTATGATTTTATCCGAAAGAAAGATTTCTTTATGACGAAGTTTCAATTTTTCAAGATAAGGTTCCACAGCAGGATTAGGGATATTAATCAAACTAATTGACTTGGCTGATTCGATAGATTGATTCATTTGTTTTACATAGCCAGTAGAAATCATATTTTGGTGAATAAAGTCCTCTTGAAAAATTCTTATAATCCGTTGAAGTGTGAAAGGTTCCCAAATACCTTCTTTAGAAGAAGTTCTCAATACTACATCATCAAAATTATATGGGTCAAGGTTTTCAATTGACTTACGAGTTTCAGCCAATGCATTGTCAAAAATTTCAAGTGAGGCAGTTTTTATGCTTTCAATATAATTATTGAGTAATGCTTTCTTTATCCCATCGGCAAATGCTTCAAGTTCGGTAGACCTGCTTTTTGAAAGTGCAAAAAAATCTTTCTTTTCCAAAGTTGATTCATCCGAAGCAGCAAGGCTATTACGCCATTCTAACTCGGCTGCGTATGTGCTGATTTTATTACTAAAAATAATTGGTATAACTGATTTTAGCCAATTATTCTCCTTTATTTCCTCAATAAGGTTATGCCCTTTACGAGGATTAGTATCACCAAATTCTTCATCAAATAGAACGATAATTTTTCTGTCGGGTAAAACATGTTCTATAATGTTATTCTTCTGATTATCCCATGCATCAGGTGTGAGTGGTTGTAAGTTGTCAAAATAAGTGGAGATTTGTTCAACCTTTTGTAAATCACTTATCCAGGTTGCATCGCTAATCCGTGCAACTTGGATAAATACATCTTTTTGCTGCTCTGGAAGTAAAGAATCCCACTCTCTTGTTAAATAATCAGGCAAAATGCTTATATCTTTATCAAGAGAGAATCCTCCATTAACAATTCCTCTAACTTGGGTTTCCTTCCCAGTTTGCAATGCATTTATTACGAGCCCAACAATTATTCCAACATCATAGCCACCAATTCTTTCATCCACAAAATATATCTGATCAACAAACTCTAGTGCTAATAGCTGTTGGAGTTGTTCTTTAATCATTTCAATATCAGCGTTAGGTAAAGTAGAAGCAGGTTTAGTATTGGTGGGCATGGAGCAAAGCATTATTTGTTGACAGAATTAAAGTTAATCTGAAAAATATACCGTTGTCCCAAAGAATTGCGTTGCGGGAGTAAGTAAATTTCGCTGCCTTGGGACTCAAGGATTTGTTGAGTAATAAATAGCCCTAAGCCTCTTCCAATACTACGTGGCTTTGTAGTAACAAATGGTTGGAAAATGGAACTTTCTACTTCCGAATTAACCCCAAAGCCGTTGTCGTAAATGCGAATCAGTGGCTCATCAATCTCTATTGTGACTGATGCATCAAATTTAGATTCGCTCTTTTGTCGTTCTTTTAGCCAATACTCTGAGTTTAAAAGAAGATTATCAAATACTTGAGTAAGTTTACCTAAATTCATAAGAATTATAAAATCTTGTCTAATATTAACATTAAAACCAATTTTTTGTGCTGAAAACCGGTTCTCAAAATAGGTTTTCAAATCTTGTACAAAGGCACTTACTCGTATTTCTTGCTTCTGTTCACGGTTATATTTTAGAGAAGGTGCTAAATGATTGATTTGACTTCGGATGTTTTTTGTAAAACCTTTTACTTGTTCGATATATACCAGAAATACAGCATCCACATTATTCATACCCTTTATCTTTTTAACTAGTTGTTCGGTCTGGTTCGAAATCCTATCCAAAACATTGTATAGTTCATGAGTAAGAGATTCGGCCGTAAGACCTAATCCAGCCAATTCTGAAAATTGCGCTAGTTGGTCTTCCAAACCTTCAATTTTAGGCAATAAATAGTCTGCATCGGATTGAAGTTGTTTAGCTAACGGAAGTAAATCATTAATATCTTTAAGCAATTGCGATCCTCTGTTCAATACCCCTTCAACTTGCTTTAATATAGGAATAACTGATGTTTCGGATTCTTTCGCGAAAAGAGGGTTGTTCACAATTCGTTCGACTTCTGCTTTCATCTTGAGAGAGGCCTGATGAAATTCTTCAGTCATATTTTTTACTTTCTCATCTGCCTTTGTAGCTATTTTGGCAGCTTCGTGAAGTCGTTTTCCACTATCCGATATTGACTTTATATTGCCCTTTTCTGCCGCATATATTTTCTGATAATCGTTATAACTACGCCGTATATTTTCATACACTCGGTTTATTTCCGTAATTGCTTTGTCAGTTATTTGAAAGAAATTACGCGAATAAGGGGAGTCAATAAATCCTTCTCGATCAGTTTTTTCTTTCAAGTTAATATTTTCATATGTGGAGATTAATACATAGCCGATTACGTTTTGAGGTCGAAGGCCATAATAAGATCCACCAGATGTCTGACCTTTGCTAAGCTGAAGCCAGTCATTTTGATTAAATCCAAATGGCTTTAAACCAAAACCATCGCGAAAAATGCGAACTCCAGTTTGGTTTTTTACAAGTTCTTTATATTCACTAAAACTCTCAAAAATAACTTGAAAATCCTTGTCTTCTTTCAGGTTATAATCGTCAATTTCGCCTTCAAACGCTCCAGGGTTAGCAGGTTCATTTAATTTTTCAACTTCATTGAAAACCATTGCTTTATCACTAAATGCAGTTTTCCAGTCTAATTCGATAGAAAAATTAACAAACCATCCATCTCGTCCGTTATTATATTTAAGGTTGTCTAAAAAATATTTACGATTTTTGTGTGAATCAGTTAAAAATTTAAAAAAATCTGCGCCATTATCTGGTTGAATTAATTGAATATAACGTTCGCGCTCATTTCCTACTAGTTTTGATAATCTAATTTGTCCTTTTACAATCAATTTTTTTCTATCAAAAGAAAATCCAAATCTCCCAATTGCAGCCTTGCGAAGGTTTTCATTAATTTCATCCAAATCTAATGAAACAGCGTCAACAGACAGATAAACATCGAAAGGCCGTTTATCTTTGAATGGGAAAATCAGTTGCGATAATTGTCCACGAAAACGATCTATTTCTTTCTTTTCCCAAATTGCTCGATTACGCAGGTTTTTAATAACTAATGTGGTTCCTTTCTCTTTTGCCGACTTTGGAGATGTTGAATAATTTACCTTTACGGCTGAAAGTTCTATACTTTCATTAAAATCTTCCCAATTGAATGACACTTGGTGCCAGATTATTTCATTCGCCTTGCCAGTTACCATTTGCATTTGATACCCCAGTTTTTGAGTACTAAGTCGCCCTAAGCCCTTTTCGCCAAGAGGTGCCCGCCCCTTTTCTGTGACTTTCAAGCCTTCTTTCATTGTTTTTTTACGAGACATTGAAATATATAACCAGCCATTCTTAATATCTGTATAATCCATCCCAAAACCATTATCTTGTATCTCAATACGGCCATCTATTTTGTCCGTATATATAGATACTTTTACCCAGTCCGCGTCTGCGTCATAGGCATTTTTTACCAACTCCATTATTGCTGTAATCTCGTCGGTTACCAGTTCCTCTCCGAGCTGGCGCACCACATGTGCGCTAATCTCAAAATTCAGGTTAGCTTGTTGTTCGTTCTTAGCCACGTTTGCGAAAGATGAGAATTTTTTCGGTTTTCATGGTTTGGGAAAAATTATTTTTAGAAGGCATCTTTTTATTTAAAATTTTTCGTTCTAGCTCTGTCACATAGAAAAAGCCTTTTGCCTCTAAAAAATCACGCATAATCATGTCATTGGGAATTTCTCTATTTCCAACATTGCGATTGCCAATAGTCCAAATACTATAGGAATTTGGAGCCATACGTTCTGCGATATTTAAAAAAGATTGATTTAAGTCGAGAAAAAAATTCAATACCTTATTAATCTTGTGGAAGTGTTCAATTTTTAGTGTTTCGATTGTTGATTGCAAATGTGGTGACATTTGGAATAAATGTACATTATCTTCAAGACTGATGGGCCGCTCACTGCCTCCGATACTTTGATAATCAATCTGGTGTGTACTTTGAATGACATGCTTTGTTAGACCTGGGCTTATATCCTCTAGGTCTATCCATTGGAGTGGTAAATAAGAGTGTTGACCATAAGGGATAGTTGATTTGTTATCCCCATATGGAGGTGAAGTAACTAAAATATCGAATAGATTATCTTTGGTGCCTACCTCAATGGCATTTTGACTGTTAGCGAGAGCTACTTGTATTTCTCCAGCGTATTCCCCAGATAAATTCAAAAAACCTTTTGCCTTTAACATTCGTTTGAAACCTGCCAAATATCGGATATTATCTTCCGCCAAGCGTTTGAAAGTTGTCAAAGGGCTGATTGTACGGCGCTCAATTTCGTCCTCTTTTCGTCGATGTAATTTATATGTAGAAATTCGATCGTTACTTGTAAGACGTATAGTCTCTGCAAACGTAATCCATAAAAATCTCCGCACTTCCAGTGACTTGACCAAATAAATACCTGCCTGTATTCGGGAAAGCTCCATGATGACCTCTGGCTTAAACCAACGGTCTATTCCCTGAAAATCGGTTATTTGTGGTACTGTTACGTGTTTCTGTGCGTATTCAAAAGCCTCTGTATAACCTTGGAATAAGGCGTGTGCAGTACAATCACATAGCTTTACTTGAGCCAATAACACAGCTAAAGGATTAATATCCTGACCATAGCAACTCAATCCACACTCTATGCCTGCTAGCAACGAACTTGCCGAACCCATATATGGATCAAATAGGCGTTTTACTCCCTCTTGGCACCCAGTAATAAGTGAAATCAAGTCCCGCTGCCCATCGGTAACCATCATAGCTGGATACAAGAAAAGCGCTTGCAGGTACTCCTTTCGCTTGCCTCGACGTTTACTCTGCCATTCTGGGTCTTCAGCCAATATATGATCAATTTTTCCCCGGATAGCAATATCCACGTTACTCAAAGCCATGTTGCTTTTACTTGTATTCGGCAATGAGCTGGTTAGCATAAAAAAGATGTTAAATAGATGGAGAACTAATGATTAGATCAATTTGCATGATTGATTGGCAGCGCAAATATATGTGCTTTTGTACCAACGAGGTATTTATAAATCTTCAGGAGTAATATAGAAAATAAGACTTGCGCAGACGCTGATTTAGTGGCTCATGCCTAATTAAATTATTTCAGGCTATACCAAACCGACCGCCCTTTCCCATTGGATTCAATCAAACCACGGTCTAGTAATGCCTGAAAATGCTTTTTAAGCGTGTTACGGCTTACGCCAGTAATCTGACTGGCCTGGCCAACAGACAAACGGCCATGTTTCCGCAAC
>CAYVPM010000136.1:0-6766 GCA_964453475.1 uncultured Saprospiraceae bacterium
GTACACTGGTTCTCAGGCCTCCCCCACCCCCGCAGCGTTGTTGCCAATGGCGGCATTTACCAGTGGAAAGATGGCCGCACCAATCCCGATACGCTCACGGTTGTTTTCGATTATGGCCCGCTGAACGATCCGAGTTTAGGGTTTCAAGTTCAGTTCACCTCGCGTTTTTCCAATGCTGCAGGCGATGTTAAAGAACTGTACTACTCCAATGGCGGTATGATAAACCTGGATACCAATGAGATCAGCGACCGGGGCGGGTTGCGCGAAGCTGAGGCTGCTGCCATGGGCATGAAACCCAATCTGCTTTCCCCCATGAAGCTGGAAGGCGAAAAAGTCGCTACCGATGCCAATACCGGAGGCGACCCGCTCACCTATTACCACGTGAAAAACTGGATGGAATGTGTGCGCAGCCGTCAGCAGCCCAATGCGCCCATTGAAGCCGGGTACCAACATTCTATCGCCAACATTATGGCCAATGCCGCTTACCACACGGGGAAAAAAGTGACCTTCGATGAAAAAAGGCAAGAGGTGCTGGCTGGAGGGCATGTTTGGAAAATGTAAGCGCAATTGTGGGAGCAGATAGTTTTTCAAAGTACATATAGTCTTAGACCTATGTGTAAAAGCGCGCGCAGCATGAACAAAATAAATGTCGCCATTGTCGGCTTCGGCTTGTCGGGCCGCTACCTCCAGGCCCCTTTTTTTGAGACCAACCCCGATTTTCAGCTCAAAACGGTGGTAACAAGCCAGCCAGCCCTTCACGAAACTTACCCACATGTAATAAGGGCCGAGAGTCTCGACGATGTACTTGCCGACGCGTCCATTGACCTGGTGAGCATTGCATCGCCTAACAACACCCATTTTGATTATGCGCAGCAATGCCTTTTTGCTGGCAAGCATGTCTTGGTGGAAAAGCCTTTCACGGCAACCACTTCTGAAGCCCTGACACTTGTGCGGCTGGCAGCAAGCCGACAGCGCCACCTCTTCGTGTTCCAAAACCGGCGTTTCGACAGCGATTTCTTGACTGTCAGGAAAGTGATTGAAAGCGGCAGCCTGGGAGAATTGCTGCGCTTTGAAGCCCGCTATGACCGGTTCAAGCCTCTGTTAAATCCCAAGAAATGGAAAGAAACACCCGGCAGCAACAATGGAATATTGTACGACCTCGGTCCGCACCTGATTGACCAGTGCATAGCCTTGTTTGGGGAGCCCAAAGCTGTTTGGGGCGAAACCTACACCCAACGCGACGGCTCAGCAATTGACGACGCTTTCGATTTGAGACTTGATTACGGAAAATTGAAAGTCCAGCTTTCCTCCAGCTTGTTGATGCGTGAACCAACGCCGCGGTATCTGGTGCAAGGTACCAAAGGTATGTTTGTAAAATACGGGATAGATGTACAGGAGGATCACCTCAAGGCAGGGATGTTGCCGATTGATCCTGGTTTTGGCATTGAATCGGCTGAATTTCAAGGTGTTTTGAATGCGGAAATGGATGGCATTGGCTTTCGTGGGAAGGTGGAGACGGCGCCCGGGAATTGGCAGGCGCTTTTTCAAAACATGGCGGATGTGTTGTTGCGGGGGGAGCAGGGGGTAATACGACTGGAGGAAGTAGTATGGCAGATGCGGGTGCTGGAGCGTGCTCGATCCTTAACTCCATCCTTTTAACTGCGTTTTTTAATCAGGTTAATTCTTGCCTAACGTGTAGCACATAATCTAGTGAAACACCTACAAAGGCTGCGACCTCCTCATTGCTCCATTCAGGGAATTTTTGAATGGTTTTGAGGGTAAAGTTTCTGTTTTTTTGATCTATGCCCTGTTCTATGCCCTGTTCTATGCCTTTTTCTATGCCCTGTTCTATGCCTTTTTCTATGCCCTGTTCTATGCCCTGTTCTATGCCCTGTTTTATCCCAATTTTTATGCCTTTGCGCATACCGGATTTCTTCCATTTTTCGCCGAAAATTTCAGGAATAGCGTCAACCCAGCTATTTTCTGTATCAGGCAATTCTTTGCTTAGATTTTTGACTTGAGACTGTGGCATATCAAAAAGTTTTACAAGGTAGAGCGTAAGCGATTGGAACAAAATTTTCCCACGATTGTCTTGGGCTATTTGCACCCCAAAAGTAAGGATTCTTTTCCAATTTTCCCGAATCAACGCTTCATCTCTTGCCAATTTTAATGCTAAAAAGAGGTTGCGAAGCAATTCACTGTCACGTTTTTGGAGAATCGTACGCTGTGGAATTTGACTAAGATCGGTCAGTAAGTAATGGAAGTTCGGGATAAACACCTGCCAATTATCGGGCATTTCCGGGAAATAGGCGTTCAGCGGCTTTTGCTCCCAGCCTTGCTCCCCGTGATACACAACAATTGGGATAACCATGGATAAAAGTCGTTTGTTTTTGAGGTCATCTTCCCAGATTTGCAGAAAATAATCCAGTATTTGCAAATGAACCGGAAATGACGGCAAAAAACTCTTATGTTCAAACAAGAACAATAAACGAGCTGGCCGCCCATGGTTTAACCTGGTTTCGTAAACAATGTCGCAAAATGAAACCCCAAATCGTCCACTCACAAATGCCGTATCACTTTTCTGGAAAACTGAAAAATCAATTTGCCCGTGGATGCTTTCGGGTGTGTAATGAAGCAGGTAGTTCCGGGCGATAATGGCATCACTAAAAAAGGTCTTGAAAATGGCATCGTGGGCCTGGTCTTTTTTTCTGAGGCGTTTTCGAACTTTGGTCATTGAATTGGCTGTTTTAGCCGTAAATATAATTGAATTTAAAAAACAAACAAAATGTTTTAAAAATAAAAACACCTCAAGCGCAACGACGTAATGCTCCACGTAGTCATCGAACCGCAGTTTCGTGTAGCGGCATTTAACCTTGAAAAAAATATGCCGCGCAATAAGCCTCGCCCCTTGTTACCGAAAAGCCTAAATAGGAGCCGAAAATCCTAGGATTTTGTTAAAATATGCGCCAAAAAATGACGCACACAGACTAAATTGAGACATTTCCGGCACTGCGATTGGCTATTCCTTCCAAGGTGGCTACATTTGAGCGACTTATTGATACACAAAGATGAAGCTAGCACTCCCATTCGCAGTGGCCATGTTGATGGCCCTACCAATTTTCTCCCAAGCGCCCAGCAACGACGACTTCAATTGCGCGACGATGGTCGACCTCGGCATAGCGCCCTCATGCCCTGGCAGCATATTCAGCAATGTCCTGGCGACACCAAGCCTGATCGCTACCGTCGACACCGTCTCCTGTTTCAACAATGCCACGGCACAGCGCGATGTTTGGTTCAAATTTACTTGTTCCGACACCCTTTTCGATTACCGGATTTACCTGAAATCGGCGGGCGGAAACCCGATTGGCAATCCGGAGTTTGCCATTTATCGGGGCGACTGCGAATTCAATGGTTTGGGTGAAATTGCATGCGTGCGCGCCAACCCGGGAGAAGATTCCATCTCTGTAGATCTTTTTAACCTGACGCCCAACGAGCTGTATTACATCCGCGTTTCTGATTGGTCAGCTACCGGCACGCCGAATTCTGGCCAGTTCATCCTTTGTGTAGATAAAATCCCCCCTATATTGACCATCAACCAGGGCGGCTCCCAGCTCTGCACCGGCACCTTGTACGATACCGGCGGCGCCAACAACGATTACAGTGCCAACGAAGACCACACCTTTGTGATATGCCCCGATCAACCTTCGGCCTGCATATTGTTCACGCTCGAATACTACCACCTGGAGCCAAGCCCACCCCAGCTTTCCGGCCAGGGCGACCAATTGTATTTTTACAACGGCCCCAACACAACCAGTCCTTTGCTGGCGGCTCTGGATGGCGCTGGCTTTGCACAGGAGAATATTGCCGGCGGCGGCGGCGTGTGTTTTCAGGTAAAAGCGACCAGCGGTTGCCTTACAGTGCGTTTTAAATCGGATGGCTCGGTGCAGGAAGAAGGCTGGAAAGGCACCTGGACTTGCAGCTCGGATGTCTGTGTGCCGGAAGAGAGCATTCAAATAGATACATTAATTACAGCAGCCGATATCCAGGGCGCTGTTTCAACAGGTGGGGCCATGGTGACCGTGACGTCCATCAACTGCCCACAAGGTGGCCTGGGCACTTTCACTTACCCTTCTGACAACAACGCCCTGAATATGGAAAAAGGGCTTTTGCTTACTTCAGGTCATGCTTTAAATGCGCTGGGGCCAAACAATGCGGGCGGCACTTCTGCCCAAAACGCACCGTTCTTTTTAGATGATCCAGGTGATGCAGACCTTGAATACCTTTCCATCGAATTTGGCAGCGGCTCTACCACTTATGATGCCTGCATCCTGGAACTGGACGTTTTTGCTGCAACCAATGAGGTCGTTTTTGAATACGTGTTCGGTTCGGAAGAATACCCTGAGTACATATTTGACCAAAATGGCTACAATGATATATTTGCCTTCCTGGTCAGTGGCCCGGGTATTGCTGGCGACCCCAACCTCTCCAACAGCGCCCTCAATATTGCCACCCTGCCTAATACAGCTACCCTGGTGCAGATCGACAGTGTGAACAACCAGGTCAACTGGCAGTACTACCGCAACAACGAACTCAGCCAAACACTGGAATACGACGGCCTTACCTCCGATTTCATGGGCGTAAAGAAAAGCCTGACAGCACGGGTGCCTGTGACGCCCTGCAACACTTACCACCTCAAACTAGCCATTGCCGACCGGGGCGACGAGTCCTTTGATTCAGGCGTATTTGTCTCTGAAATCAAAGCCGGTTCCCCAAATATTGAAATAGCTTTCAGCAGCGGCCTTGATTACTTCATTGAAAACTGCACCGGCAACACCGATACTTTGTTCATCACCCTCGACAAGGTGCCTACCGTTGCCACTGAATTCAATATCACGCTCGGTGGTACCGCTACCCCTGTATTGGATTACATCTTGAATATCCCCCCAATCATCACTTTTTTGCCCGGGCAACAAACCCTGGCTTTCCCCATAATTCCGATCGCCGACAACGTCCCGGAAGGTACCGAAAACATCACCATCACCCTCTCCCACAACTACGGTTGCGGCTCTGTCGACCTGAAAGTTTTGACCGTCGACTTATTGGACAACGTTCAGGTCGTCGTTGAAGGCGGCGATACGCTTACTATGTGCAAAGGCGAGTTTCTGCAATTGACGGCCACAGGCGCTACCAACTACGTCTGGGAACCACAAGACGAGGTGAGTAACGCTTATATCCCCAACCCTTTTACCTCTCCTGCACAAAGCCTTTGGATTGAAGTCACCGGCGTTGTCGGTACTTGTGTGGATGTTGATTCCGTATTTATCCGCGTTATTGCGCCCACCATTACTGCCACCAACCTGACACCCAACATTATCTGTCTGGGCGGCAGCGTGCAATTACAGGCCACGAGCAGCGAGCCAAACATAAGCTGGACGCCAACCATAGGCCTCGACGACCCGAACAGCGCGACACCCATTGCTACGCCTACATTCCCGGTGACCTATACCGCAAGCGCCACACTGGAAGGCTGCACCGTGCAAGATTTTGTGACCATTACAGTCGATACTCTTCATTTACCAACCCTGATCAACGACCTGGTGCAATGCCAGAATTTCCCGGTACAATTGGCCAATACCCTAAACTCCAGCTCAACCTATTCCTGGTCGCCGACGAACGGTTTGAGCGATCCGAATATTTCCGGCCCCATTGCCTTGCCAAATACCACTACCACGTACGTGCTGACCGCAACCAGCCTCAATGGTGTTTGTGAGGGCACAGACACAGTGACGATCACGGTCACGCCTGCTGACGTGGATATCCTCGGCCCTGATTCCCTCAAAATATGCCTCGGCGCCGATCCTATCCAATTGAATACCAGCACCAATCCGGGTGGTTCCATCGTGAAATGGACGCCCTCCGACTACCTGAGCAGCAGCACCGGGGCATCTGTTACCGTTAACCCGCTGGAAACCGTCACCATTATTGCTTCTTATGAAGTAAATGGCTGCCCACCCGTACTGGATTCGGTGTATATCCGGGTCGATAGCTTGCCCGACCTGACGATTTATGCATCTCCTGACAAGGCATTTTACTGCCCCGGCGACACAGTTTACCTGTTGTCGCCCCTGTACAACCCGGGCAATGCCAGCAGCGGTTTCCCAGGCATCACACACAATTGGGAACCTTTCGGCACCCAGCTCACGCTGTTGGACAAGTTTCAGATGATCATTATTGCCACAGATTCGCACTTGTACAAACGTATCACGCAAATTGGAGCCTGCCTTGATACGGCGACCGTGTTCATCCCGGTGCCGACGCCGCCGGAGCTTCCTTTTACCGTGTCGCCAAACCCGATTTGCCCTGGCGGCTCTGCGCAAATTATTGTGACGCCTTTCCCGGCCAACACCACCCTCGAATGGGATGAAATGACCGCCAACACACTCAGTTGCGACGACTGCCCCAACCCTATTGCCACTCCTTTTACCACCACAACCTACCACCTTACAACCCCCGATGCGCTTTGCCCGAGCGGGATAGACGTCACAGTGACGGTTTCGCCCTTACCCCAGTTGAACCTGGCCAACAATCCGGTTTCCTGCGCAGGCGCGCCTGTGGTGCTGAACGGCACCAATGAAAGCGGCACTACCTACACCTGGTCGCCGCCGCTCTATTTAAACAACCCCAATATCGGGAACCCAACGGCAACACCGACCGCTCCAGGAGTCACAACCTATACGGTAGAGGCTGTTAAAGACGGTTGCAAATC
>CAYVPM010000137.1:0-6743 GCA_964453475.1 uncultured Saprospiraceae bacterium
GGTTGTGGCGGCGGGTGTCCATGATTTCGGTCTGCCGCTCGATAAACCCCTATTGTTCGAGCGATTTTACCGCTTCCCTGACGGTGGGCTTCGTCAGGCAAAACTCTTGGGCGAGGCAACTGACCTTGCATTTTTCATCGCCATGAAATTGGATAAAATTCAAACCCTGGATTTGTATCGGGCTGATACCCAAAGCCTTTGCCTTTTCTCAGAGCAATATACGTAAGCCTTCGCTCAATCGTTTGAGGGAGGCTATTATTTTTAGGCCAAGGTTGCCGATTTGGGCTTTCGGGTCGAAAACGCTTTCATACATAAGTATAAAATAACGAGGCGGCAAGGAAATTTTAACTACCCAGGGCGAATCGGAAATTCCGTAGCGAACAAACTATATTTTGCAGGTGGAGAATATACGGATGGTGCGGATTGGGTTTCTGTTCATACCGCTGCAAAATCAGCCAAAAGAGCAATTGAGGAAATTAATAGATAAAACAACGGCGATATACCATACCACAACGGCATCCAAGAAATGTGGGTCGTGAAAATGAACCCGAACGGGCAAATTATCTAAAAAAAACTCTTGGAGGTACAATGGGAGAAGCCTGTTGGTAAATATGGCGTTCGATGCACAACGCATTTGCCTTTTTTGCTTCCTCCGGTAAGGGTGTTAATCAACTCGATATAATACCCCTTCATATTGAACCCAGGCAGCCCCATCCCAGGTGGATAGCATTTTATTGTCCGAAAACACCAGGCGCAGGTCGTGCCCATTCCTGTCAGTGGTAGAAAAACGCAGTTGCTTACCAGCTACCGTCATTTCATGTTGCAGTATTCTCCTTTCCTTATAGTTGGGGTAAACCAACTGAGAGCCGCCCGGCAGGTACTCAAGTTCCTGAATGTGGGCCTGTTCATCGGCGATTTGCTGGAGATCCTTTGCAGCATCGTATTGGTAGCCAGCATAGAGCGTGACCCTTAAGTTGGGATACAGTTTTTTGAGCTCCTCTACGTGATTGTCTACAAATTGCTGCGGCGACCAGGCAGCCCGCTTTCCAGAAGCATCGCCGATCAAGGCATAGCCTTCCCCACTGGGCGTCCAATCCAGAAACTGACATGACCTGGCGCTTTTGATAGCCTTTTCAAATGCTGCCCTATATGCTGCCCGCTGCTCGTGCGGCATCATAAGCTCCACTTTGTCTTTAGAGGGAAAGCGTTGGTCGAACCAGATCGGGATTTTTTCTGTAATGGTCAATTTCGCCGTGTCGAGCCCCAGAAAACAATCGCTGAGTCGAATGAAAATCCGGCCATCCAGCATCCCGAAATCGGCGCCATAGCGCGCATCGCTGTCTGGGAGTTTCATTTGGTGCAATATTTTGCCTTTTTCATCGAGACAGAGCAGTTTAAAATCTACTATCGCCGGTACGTTAAAATTTGCGTCCGGGTTTTTGCGCGGGGGTTGTTGGCATACTAGCACATATACCTGCTTTTTATCAGAGGGGATATAAAAAGCATTTAGCACAGACAAACTGTCCGGCAAAACCGCTTCGATCCTGACGGAAGGGTTGTCCGATTCCGGGAATTGCGGCCAGGCAGCCTGCTTTGTCGCAGGCGTTTTTTTACCTGAACAACCGAACATAAAGGAAATGAGGGAAATTAGCAGCAAGGCGAGCCGTTTCATAGCAGGTATATTTTGCGGATAAATTTACGCAAATACCTTTCAATTTCGGGCAACTTTAAAGCAAGCCCATCATCCTCCGCTTGCCCTTCCCCCCACCGCCCGCTCCAGCTTCAGCACGTACGCGTGTCCAAGCCCCCTACCCTTCCGTTTTTCAAGGGCCTCTGCCAGGAGCCGCACGAGCCGCTCATACGGTACTATTTCCAGTTCGTGCGCTTGATTGGTAAATTGCAGCGGCGCAATGCGCAACTCTTCCATGAACGGCTGCACTTTGTCCAGGAACTTGTCGCCATCGTAATTGTACTTGGATAGGATGACGAGTATTTTGATAAAAAGCTGTGATCGGTGGGTATCTTCACTGTTGCGGAGGTAGCGCTCCCGGTATTTTTCAAGGGCAGCAATGCGGCGCCACAGGTCGTCGTCGCGGCCTTCCAGAAAATCCAGCATCACCTCGGCCGCCAGGATGGCGATGTTCATGCCGGTCTTGTCCTGAGAATAATCCTTGATCTCGTTGCGGAAGCGGCGGCTTTTCACTTTCGGCACCATGCCCTCGGGAAATGCGATCCCAGTCAGTTGCGACACGATGTATAGGTATGCACCAAGGATATACCAGGTTTCGCGCTGGGTGTCGCGCAGCACGTTGAAGCGCCGGTGTCGCAGGGCCATGGCGTACAATTCAGCTGCGCCGAAGTAGTCTTCGTTGTGCATTTTTAGGTAAAAACCTATTTCCAAAGCATTGAACCAGTGCATGTTGCCTACTGAAACATCTTCCAGGGCCTTTTTCAAATACCGCTCGCCTTTATCGTATTGGCCCAGGTAAACGCAGTTCGTGATGCCGTGGTAATAAAAAATGCGGAGCGTGCCTCTGCAGTCATAATCCCGCTTGGAAAAGAATTCAATGGCTTGTTCGTTAGAAGCCGCCGCTGCGCGGTAATTGGCCTCCATCTGGTGGCGCATAGCGTCCATCAAATAATAAACCGTATGAAAATTGTGGGAGGGGATCACGCCAACGTAAGGTTTCATTTCTTCCAGGTGACACTGTGCCATCACGGCATTGTCCTTTTGGAGCGCCTTTTTATTGGCGTAAAAGAGCGTCACCCACTCAAAATGGATAATGGCCCGCTCTTCAATGGCCCGCCATTTTGAATAGGTTTCAAACTGCTTTCGCTGCGCTTCGTACTCGTGCATGGTACCACCGGATACGCAAACGTAACTCATCATGGCTTTGGCAGCTTCTACCACAAATTCGGGCCGCCCGTAGTCTAAGCCGATTTTCATGAGTTCGTCCGCCACCTTTTTCGAGGCGTGTTTGCAAGCCTGAATGTTCAATGACTTGGCGATGGCCGTCAGCTGGAAGCCTTTGAAACGGCCCTGGTTCAATGGGTCGAATACTTCTTTGTCGAAACCGACATGCAGCACCATTTGCTCCAGACAACGTTGCAGCTCTTTGGCCACTTGCCGGAACCGGGTACGCTCGCCAACATTGGCGCTGGCGATGGCATCGGCTTCTGTACGGAAATTACCGGACTGGATGGCGTGAAAAAGCCGCAGCACACTGCGGTTGTTGTTGGCATAATAACCGAGCAGTTCTTCCGGATTGGGCAGCGCTTGTTCCGTCAGGCAGACTAATTCTGTCAATTCCTTAATCATAACTCATGGAATAATATTAGGGTGAAGCAACTACAAATTATTCATATTCAATGTGTAGCAAGTATTGATAACAAATGTCGGCTCCAAAGCCTCCAATTTTTATAACACTTTCCTCCCGGAATTCCACCGGGTTTTGCCCTCCGATGGAGTTAGGCTTGCAGCAATGGCCGATAATTGGCAATTTGGATCATAAATACACACTGGCCGACTGTTTCCAAATGTGTTGTTTGTTTAAAAACCCATCGAAAATGGATGTCATGATTGTTTTTTCATGAACAGGATGCAGCCTGAACGGCAGATTGAGCGACTGGGAAGAAAAACCAGAGCAGGCCTGAATGGTGACTATTTTACTCCCGAAAACCTGGGGCTGGGGAGTTGCCTGCTCCTCTCATCAGGCCAATTTTTGTAACATAATCAAATGCTGATTCCTTCAAATTTTGGGAAAAACAGCCAAAACGGCGACAACGCAGCGATTGACCGCAAGATTTTGCGAACATTCAAAGTCATCATAAAAAAGCGCTAACAATTTAAAAAACAACAACTTAGAAAAACAACAATAAGTACAAACCACACCGCAAAGCCATTTTTTTTACTGCGTAACTGTCGCAATTGCACCCAAAAACTGCCCGCACATTTGTATCGACATCAAACACGCTTCACTTTTAAACAGCATCACCATGAACAATTTTTCTACCGCCTCCACCCCCAAAAAATCAACACTTTTGGCATTAGCAGCCCAAGCCTCCAACGCTATTATCGTAGTCGATATCGTATCGGCAGTCCGGCCTCCGGAGCGTTGAAAGCTGAAAATGTTGCGAACAGTGTTTTTTTGTTTAATCGACTGTAAACCAAGACAATATGCAGAAAAAAACGCAGGTTTTTCACAAAAAAAAACGTAAAAGACCTGCCCAACTGTCGCAACTTTATTGAATCCGCCACCCGCATCTTTGTCCTATCATCCAAAACATCGAAACGCCATGATACACATAAGAACACCAATTGAAACAAAACCATACTTGCCACAGGCTACCACCCTCGCCTGGATTAAAACCCAAATCTCAGGCCTTGAAGCCTACAGGCTGGAAACAGTTCAATCGCTGTCGGCCAACAATCTAAACGCAGGATCGGGACAGGTGGTCAGTGCAAAAACCTCGCTGCTGGAAAGCGGCGCTGTACTGGCATCCTTCCCTCTCCTCGGAAAACTGCCTGGCAGTATTCAACCCGACCCTTTTACTACCTGGTTCGAGCTGGATGCTCCCGCCCTGCTTCCCGAAGGGATTTTCGGACTGGAAATCGAGATTGGGGCAGGCCGGCACCTGCTGGCTTCATCGCTTGGGACTTGGGTCGTTTTTTTCAAACCCATCAACCCAGTAAGGTTTGGAGTGCAACACAACCTTGCCCCAAGTATTTTTATCAACAATCAAAAACAACCTTGGAACCCAATACCATAAGTCCACAAAATCATTAAAACACGTTACTCCTTTGAAAAAGCCATGATGAACCCCGCGAGGCGCGAGCGCTACATTCTTCCTGCGACCGGGCCGACCGGGGCCATCGGGTACCCCAACCACAACGCCCGGAAACCACATGAAAACACCCCGGTCTTGGAAGGCCGGCGGGCTGCTCATCGGCAATGCGCCGGAGAAAAGACCATCACAGCAGACCCAATCGCCTCCCAAACCAACCCCAAATGGAGCATACCGGAAAATCCAGAAAAGAGTACGGACGCGGAAGCCGAAAAGCGTACAGAGTAGGCAAAAAACACGCTTCAATAATTATGAAAACTTTTACAGCACTCCTTTTGCTGACCATGCTGCGCTTCAACAGCATGGTAGCGCAAGAGGGCGAACCCGTCCCCATCCCGGGGCAATACATTGTCCTGTTGACGGAATCAGCGGCGATGCCCGTGGCCTTGCAACGGACGAATGCCGGCACTCGAGAACAGACCTTTACCGCCAATCAGGGCAAAAGGCAGACCAACCTAGACCAAGTGGCCCAGGTGAAACGCAATGCGAACATCAGCGCCGAAAATGTGCTCGCTGAATTTGCAGACGCTTTGGTAGGTTTTTCTGCAAAACTCTCTGATGCGGAAGTCGCCCGGTTGAGTGCCGACCCAGCCGTGGAAGGCGTTTATCCAGACTACTACATTCAACTTGATCCGCAAGTACTTGAAAGCACGCCGCCGGAAATAGAAGGCTCCGGCCAAACCGTGCCCTGCGCCATCCTGAATGCCGGGGGGTTCAAAGTTTCCACCAGCGGCAACTGGATCTGGATACTCGATACAGGCATCGACCTGGACCATCCCGACCTGGCGGTAGGCGATCTGTATCCCTATGCCAGGTCCTTTATCCCAGGGGAGAATTATGACGACAAGAACGGCCATGGCACCCATGTCGCCGGCATTGCAGCCGCTAAAAACAATTCCTTTGGCACGGTCGGTGTTTCTGCCGGAGCGCTTGTCATCCCGGTCAAAGTATTGTCGAACAGTGGCCTGGCCGCCATGACTTACGTGGTGCAGGGTATTGACCACGCCTCTGTTTACGGCGACCCCAACGACGTGGTAAACCTAAGCCTTGGCTCCTATCCCGTCACCAATTGCCAAAGCAGCAACCCAGCCTTGAAAAAAGCCATATTAAACCTCGGCAAACTGGGCATTTGGACCTGCATCGCAGCGGGCAACAACTCCGGAAAAGCCATTCATTGTTCGCCCGGCTGTATCAACGGCGCCAAGATTTATACCGTGGGCGCCACCACCTGCGCGCGCGGCTGTTACACCGAAGGCAATTGGGGCCCCACAGTAGTGGACTACGTGGCTACGGGTGTGAACGTCTATTCTACCTACAAAAACGGCGGCTATGCGACCCTGAGCGGAACCTCCATGGCAACGCCCGTGGTGTCGGGTATCATCCATGCGCGGGGCGGCGCGCCCGTGACAGGCGGCACAGTGACTTGCGGGAATTTGCATGTGCCACCGGCAGCATACAAGATTGCCAAAAGGCAGTAAAGATAAAAACCAGGAGGACGCCGGAAAATCCTGAACAGAGTACGGACGCGGATGCCGAAAAGCGTATAGAGTAGGTAAAAACACGCTTAAATTATTTTTTTATGAAAGCTCGAACCTTTTTTTTAATGCTAATCGCCTTATCGTTTGCTGCAGAGGCTTTAAATGCTCTGCCAGAGTCTCGACCTGTTCTGCCTTCTCACAATTTGCCTGACTTGTCTTGCATTGCAGATGGCTTTGCAGTTGGTCCAATTATTTCTTTAGAAATTGGCAGGAGAAAATTTAAATGCTTCCGATTTGGGTTTTGTCGCGGAAACTATGATCCCAATATTAACATTGAAAACCTTCCTGCACCTGTCGAAAATAAGGTTTTTGGCGCTGGTTCTGTTGTTGGAAAAAAGTTATCGATGGAATTCTATCGGA
>CAYVPM010000138.1:0-6731 GCA_964453475.1 uncultured Saprospiraceae bacterium
TGGGCCATGCGGCACTGTACATGGTGTATCCGGCGCCAAAAGAATCTTTCGCAATGTGTTCTGTGTATATCCAGGAGAAACCGCTTCTTTGCGCATCGACTATTTGCGCAATTGAATTGTTGGATAGTCCTAAAAATAAACTCCATAAAATAAGTGTCAAAAATGGCATTAGGACAATTTGGCGGGTACCAGTTTTTTTGGAAAAATTAATCATCGAAAACGTTGTTTGTTTATGATTGAAATGAATTGGAATACTGCGCCAGGTGCTTGCGCTTGCATCTTGGCGGCGGTCTTGTCCGGTTGGGTATACTATCTTTTTATTGGAGGGCGCCAAGGGCGGCGCTGCCGTATCAAAGATAGGTTGAATTTGTTGGCGGGCAACTTATAGCGGAGTTTTTTTCGCCAGTTGGACACGGGCCTTATAGGTAGCACCGCGTAAACGCGGTGCTACCTAGGCTTCGTGAGCCCTAAAAAACCCATTTCTATCCAAAACTCCCGTTAAAAAACAGGTTATTCCGACTTGACAAATTTCAGCGCAAACACCTGCCCCGCTTCCATCCACAAACGCAGGTAATAAATTCCGTTTGACAACCTGCCTGTGTCCACCTTGCCCTGCCATTCCATGGGCTGCAAGGCATAAATCAATTTGCCTTGAATGTCGTAGATATTTGCCGCTGTGATGGCAGCGCCTGAAACCTCCAGTTGGAAGGCATTTATGCAGGGGTTTGGGAAAAGGTTTATGGCTATGGATTCGGAAGGGTCGTTGATGCCCACGGTATTGGAAACCTGTACAGGTCCCAGCGCGGCGCTGCAGCCATTGCCGTCGGTGACGACGAGGCTGTAGGTCCCTTCAGTCAAACCACTCAGGTCTTCCAGGCTTGCGAAAAACTGCCCGTTTTTAGTCCAGGAATACGTCAGGTTCCCGCCCCCGCCTGAACCCGTCACCGCAATAGCACCGGTTCCCTGTCCATTTTGATCATGGACAACCCCATCCAGGACGACGGCAGGATTTGGCTGTACGACGATCGTGAAGGCACACGTGGATGAATTGCCATTCGCATCTGTCGACTGAAAAATCTGCAGGGTAGCGCCTTCGTCAAATTGTGCTCCGCTGGGCAATCCAATGGTGAGGGAGCTGGCAATGTTTCCGCTACAATTGTCAGAAATGATTGGCGCATCGTAATCCACAATGCCTGCGCCGCAAACAACCATGTTTGCAGGGCAAACCATTACAGGCGCCTCGCTGTCGGTCGCGAGAATTGAGAACGAAACCAGGGTAGCACATCCGTTCGCATCGGTCACCGTCACTGAATAGTTCCCTACGCCTAGGTTGTTCAAATTCCCGCTGTAGTTGTATGGCGCCGTTCCGCCGTTGGTGTTTACCGTCGCCAAACCGGTCATGTCGCCTGGGCACAACACATTTTGGATGTTACCAACGCTTGCCGACAAGGGCAGCGGTTGCGTCAATGCTATTGAACCGGTAGACGTACATCCGGCATCGTCGGTAGCCGTAACGGCATACATTCCAGCGGCCAGATTGTTGATGGTTGCGGTTGTGGCGCCGTTGCTCCACAAATAAGTATAAGGCAATTGACCGCCTGAAAGCGAGGCGGTTGCCAAACCGGAACTGTTCCCAAAACAATCGATATTCGTGCCGCTGACGGAAGCTGAAAGGGCGCAAATGTATCCGGCGACGTTCAACTCCTGAACGGAACTGCAACCATTGCTGTCATAAACTGTAACGGTATAAATTCCCGGCGCCAGGCTGCTTATCGTCGCAGTAGACTGGCCATTGCTCCAGGAGTAGGTATAGCCCGCTGTGCCACCAGTTGGCGCTACGGTAGCAGTACCATTGCCGGCGTCAAGGAAAGTTTCACCGGTGGCCGTGGCATTGGCCAGTAATGGATCGGGTTGTGTTATGGTTATGGATGAAGTGCTGGTACAGCCCTCGCCATCGGTAGCGGTGACCAGGTACAGCCCGGCGGAAAGGCCTGTAATGGAAGGACTTGTAGCATTGTTCGACCATACATACGAGTAAGCGCCATCGCCCCCGCTTGCGGCTGCGGTAGCTGCGCCATTGGAGCCTCCGTTGCAGGCGACACTCGTACTGGCGCTGATACTCGTCAGGACAGCGCTGTGCTGTACCACGCTTGTACTTGCAGTTGAGGTGCAGCCGTTTTCAGTATTGGTCACCTGCAAAGTATAGGTGCCAGCTGCTGTTGCCAAGGGTGTCAGGGTTGTTTCTCCGGATGCCAGGATGCCATCGCTGCTTATCCACAAATAGGTAAAGGCTGGGCCCTGAGACGATGCTGTGGCGTCAAGTTGGACCGCCGAATTGTTGCAGTTCAGGGTGTTGGGCAGCGCGATGGATGCCGTGGGCGGCGCCGTATTTTGGTGCACTTCCAGGGTCGTGAAGCTGGAGCAACTGTTTGCCGGATTCGATACCAGGAGCATATAGCTGCCGGGTGTATCAATTGTCGGATTGGGATCCGTGGAAGAGTATCCATTCGGGCCCGTCCACAGGAAGCTTACGCCTGACGTGCTGGAACTTCCGTTCAGGGTAACGCTCAGATTTGCGCAAGTCAAAGGACTTGGGCTGCCGACAACAATATTGGGCGTCGCCATGTCGCAGGTTACCGTGGTAGAAGCGCTGGCGGTGCAGCCATTGCTGTTCCTGGTCACGAGCAGCGTGTAAGTGCCGCAATCGTTTACGGTGGGCGACAAAGTGTTGCCGCCGGAAACAATATTGCCATCGGGTGTTCTCCATTGGTAGGAATAAGCGCCGCCCAGGGAGGATCCGGTACCGTCTAAAGCGAGTTGGGTTATCGAACAGGTCAAGGTTCCACCGGGTGCGACAATTGCCGTTGGAGGCGTAATGTCCCCATTGACAACAGTGACCGAACTCGATCTGGTACAGCCGTTGGCATCGGTGACGGTGACATGGTAGGTGCCCGGGGTGCTGAATGTCGCGGTGGGCCCGCTAGCAGCGTTCGACCACAAGAAAGTATAACCGGGTTTTCCACCGCCGACATTCGCGGTGGCGCTTACCGATGGTTGCAGGCAGGTTAGCGCGCCGGAAACAGCGGCGGTGATGGTCAGTGCCGGTGGCTGGGTGATGGTCACAGAGCCGGTAGCGGTGCCGCTTGCGCCTGATCCGGTGACCGTGACAGTATAGGTGCCTGTCGTTAGGTTTGTAGCGCTTGCCGTCGTTTGGCCATTGCTCCACAAATAGGTGTACGGCGATGTGCCGCCGAATGGTGTAACCGTTGCACTGCCACTGTTGCCGCCAAAACAAAGCACGGGGTTGCTGTTGATGCCCACACTCAGGTTTGTCAGGTATCGAACAACACCTATCCCATACTGGTTAAAATTATTTTCAGCACCACCAACCGCGATGATTTTCCCGTCACTTTGAATGGCCAGAGCATTCGCGTAATCCTTGGCGCCGCCCGTAGCTATCACGGTGATCTTTATTCCTGCGTCGCCAAATGAAGTATCCAAAGAGCCATCTGAATTGTAGCGCACAGTCGTAAATTCTCCGTTAGAATTCGTCGCGGTTGATGATCCTGTGCTAATGATTTTGCCATCAGGTTGAATAGCCAACGCCCTTAGGCCGGCATAGCGTTGAGGGATTTGCGTCGAAATTTTACCGTCAAAATCAAAAGCCGGGTCCAACATGCCATCTGAATGGTACCTTGCCAAACACCACTTAGAAGCGCTATATGCTCCTATTACAATCTTGCCATCTGGTTGTAGGGCAATTGAATTGCCTTTCGAATTGGATCCATTGAATTTGTCGTGCAATACACCATTTATGGCAAATGACGTGTCCAATACGCCATTGGGCAGATACCGGGCTATAAAATAGCTCTCGTTAGCACCACCACCTTCAAAAGCAATGTATCCTGTTGCTACAATTTTCCCATCAGGCTGAACTGCAATATCATGAATTCTGCTGTCAAAAAAGCCCATATGATGTGACATTATCCCATTTTGGCTGAAGGTAGAGTCTATTGTGCCATTGCTTTTTAATCGGGTTAAGTACATCGTGCCATTACCATGTCCTCCAATAATAATTTTTCCATCCGGTTGAACCGCCATAGATGTTGAAAAACAAGCACTACCACATTGAATCTTCGTAAAGCCCTGATCTCCAAAAGATTGATCCAGGCTTCCATCACTATTGTACCGTGCGGCAGCGAATACATATGCAGAAGGCGAAGAAATACGGGAATCTCCTGAAACTACAATTTTTCCATCCGGTTGAATGAAAATGCTATAAATTATATCGCGACTAGAGCTTAAATCAGTATATACAATACCATCCCCGCCTCCGAATGAGGTATCTAAAACGCCATTTGTTGTCAGTCGAACCAGGGTAAAATCAGAATTAGTACCTACTTCGCCGCTGAGCGCATCAATCACAATCTTTCAGTCAGGCTGAACAGCAACACAGTTGCCATACGACAAAAAAGCAGGGTTTAATCCTAAAAACAGCAATTTACCGTCGCCGGAGAAACTTGGATCCAAACTCCCCGCTTGCGCCATGAGCGAATTCGAAGAAAAGAGCGAACAAACGAGCAAGAGTGCAATGATTTTTTTCATGATGACCGATTTGTGAAAACAACGGAGAGCCGATGCCCACGCCGTGTTCGTGTTGAAAAATTGAACATGGCAAAGGTATCTGTAGGAAAAAACAAAAGTTGTAACACATTTTGGCGATTTTGCCAGGGCTGTTGGGATGGGGGAGGAGGTAGGACCGGAGTTAAGCAAGAGCGATGTGATCGGGTGAACAATGTGAGCTGACCAGGCATTGTTCACCCGACCATACCTCAATTATTCCACAAAATCCACCAACATCCGCATTTCCGACTTGCTGATCGAGCGAGCGTTGTTGAAGCGCTTTTCGATTTCGGCATCGCTCATATTGGGATACGTTTCTTTCCAGGCTTTGCCGCCATCTTTATTCATTTGTTCCCAACTGGTATAAAAATCAACCGTGGATGCCTGATACGGATAGTCATCACCCCGGGGGAAAACCATATACCCCATGATCCAACCGGCCATATTGCCCATGGCGATATTTTTCTCATGCACGGGTTTTACAAATTTGCTTTCCATTTCTACCCAGGCATCCCAGCCGCCGGCGGGTATTTTCATGAAATTTTCTACGCGAAACTTGGGCTGCGTATTGCCCGGTGCAAACAACATCTCGCCCCCCGTCCAGATTTCCCGTTTTACCAAATCCCGGTATTTATCGGCATCCATCGCAAGCGCCTTTTGGTCGGCTGACAAGCCCTTGGTTAAAGTTGCCCAGGTGGCATCATCCCAGCTGTTGTTCAGTTTGCCAATGGCATCCCAGTTTTTCAAATGGGTGATGGTGAGGTAATCGTATTCGGTGCCGCTGCCACTGGGGTACAGCACCTGTTCGAGTTCCCAGCCGGTAATGAGGCCCAGTTTTACCCGCGCCTGGTGGATGAGTTTCCAGACTTTTTCGCATTCGCGGTATTTGTCGTCCATACCGGGTTTTACCTTCATGTATTCCGCGATGACGTATTGTTTTTCGTCGGTTTGGGCGTGGAGGTTTTGGTGGGAGAGGAGGCAGGTAAATGCTGCCAGCGTTAGGATGGAAAAGAGTTTTTTCATTGTTGAAATTTTGAAAGGTGAAAAATGAGATGGCATGCCAGCACGGCATTCACTGGTACTGCCGACACACTTTTTGAAACATTACCCAAATAACTTAATAGAAACACTATCGACCTTTTCACCTTTCCCCAACATGCTATACAAACGACAAACCCATCCATCGTGCGCAAGATGTCAACATAAATTCAACCTAACAAGGGAAAATCAAGGCTCAAAAAACCCCACAAGGAGAGAAAAAAAGCCACAGACACCGCAATATGCGAACCAAGACTTCGCAGGTTGGTAAATTCGGAACAGACAGAACGGAGGTCGGGCCTAGCTGCTAATTGCCGGACAAGTCAACGGCAACAACTTTCCTTGAATCCGGGGAGTGCCCCTTTTGATTAACATGATGTGTGTTCGAGCCGGTGCAGATGCAACGGTGCCTGTGGCAGAACCAAAGGTAAGTATTGTTTTTGTTTTTGTACTGTTGGGCAGTGTTAAAATTTAGGGCCAAAAATTTTGCCGCCACAGTAAATTTTTCAAAACATTTTATTTAATAATTCCGTCC
This sequence comes from uncultured Saprospiraceae bacterium, assembly GCA_964453475.1. Lineage (GTDB taxonomy): Bacteria > Bacteroidota > Bacteroidia > Chitinophagales > Saprospiraceae > M3007. The sequence goes on from CAYVPM010000138.1 coordinate 6,197, forward strand.
TCCGCCCGAAGGCTTTATCTTCGCGGCATGTCTTCTTTTCTCGACGAACTCAACCCCATCCAGCGCCAGGCCGTCACCACCGTGGAAGGCCCCGTGCTGGTCATTGCCGGCCCAGGATCGGGCAAAACGCGGGTGCTGACCTACCGCATCGCGCACCTCCTGCAAAACCATGTGCCGCCCCGCGAAATTCTCGCGCTCACCTTTACCAACAAGAGCGCCCGGGAAATGAAAGACCGCATCGAAAAAGTGGTGGGCCCGAAAGCCCAGCAGGTATGGGCCGGCACTTTCCACTCCATTTTTGCCCGCATCCTGCGCTACGAAGCCGAAAAAATCGGCTACCCTTCCTCCTTTACCATTTACGATACCGACGATACTACCAGCGTCATCAAGGCCATCATCAAGGAGATGAACCTCGACCCTTCGGTGTACAATGCCTCGGCTGTGCGCTCGCGCATTTCCCTCTGCAAAAGCAACCTGATAACGCCGCCGCTGTACCGGCAGAACCAGGAAATGATGCAACAGGACCGCGCCGCCC
>CAYVPM010000139.1:0-6729 GCA_964453475.1 uncultured Saprospiraceae bacterium
CGGCGGTAACGGAATACTGGAAGCCAAAGGGATTGCCGATGGCAATGGCGATCTGCCCTACTTGCAATTGGTCGCTTTCACCAAATGCCATGGTGGCGAGGTTTTCGCCTTCAATTTTTAAAACGGCGATGTCGGTGGCCGGATCATCGCCCAGCGTGTGCGCCAAAAAAGTGCGGCCATCGGGCAGACTGGCTTCTATGCGGGTGGCCCCATTCACGACGTGACTATTTGTCACTACATAACCGTCGCTGCTGATGATAAAGCCGCTGCCGGAGCCGGCGGGGTTGTTGGGCTGCTGGGCATTGCGTTGGTTGGTTGGTTTTGTGACGTTCAGGTGCACTACGGCATTGCTGACGGTGCGCGCCACGCGGGTCACGGTTTGGGAATAGGCATCCAGCAGGCTGTCGTCGTGTACAGCAGCCGGGCGCGTCGCCGGAGCAGGTTGTCCGGTGGGACTGGTGGTAGCCAGGAAATCGAGCATGAATGTAGCTTTAATGAATGAGCAATCAGGGCAGGGCTGCTTTCAAGGCTGTAGTGGCGAGAATTGTGCCAACTGGGGTGCGCGCGACAGATTGGCAGCGCTTGAGCAATTCGGTAGCGCGGCCTTCAGGCCGCCCGAACAAGGCCATTTATGGCCGAAAAATCGATACGCGGCCATAAATACCCTTGTTCTGGCGGCTTAAAAGTCGCGCTACCGAAGTACCTCGCCAGCAACATCGTATGGGATTTCCCGAATGCAATTGAAATCATGTTCCACCGTCAGTACAACCCCTCTGCTGGCTTGTGTACTGCAAGGGTAAATGCCTTTTTTTACGACAAAAGCTTCCAGGTTGAGCGGCTCTAATAACTGTTTCGGAAGTTGTGTGGGTACATCAACGCGAAAAAAACCGGTTCCAAAAAAATATTCAAATGTAAGCTGAAGCATGCCTTCCGGGGGGAAAAAGAATGCCAAATCGCCAGCGTCGCCGGGTATCAGCAGTGCTTTGGCCGTTCGCGCAGTCCTGGGCTTAAAACTGTGCCACGCTTCCAAATCGAGCAAACGCGCTTCGCAAATGCCAAAGCGCGCACAACGTGCCCGCGGACTGCCAAGTATTATTTCCGCAAATACTTGCTTTTGGAATCTCGAATTTTCTAGGCTTTTCATGGCTAGTTTTCCGGTAATCCGTACAACAAGTCTTTCAATTTGGAACCCTTCAGCTCGGTGAGTTTATAAGAGTTATTGAACTTGTCGATGGAAGAATCAATGTCTTTTTTCAAATCTGAAAACGAAGCTGGTATCTGCCCTGCGCAAGCGGTTTCGTTCTGATAATTGGAAACAATCACATTGAATTTTCTGTAATATTTTTCGCCTTCATTCACAAAAACAGAGTATTTGTCCATATAATCCAGCAGGCGGTTCATAGAAAACTCGAGATTGACCTGTTGTTTCATCGACACTTTTGATTTGACTGGGTCAGAAGCGTTTACCGAGATATCCTTGAATGTTTTGTCGATCGCATCCATCACGGCATCCCAGTCATCGTTCTTCCTGCATTTGTCCAGTTGTACAAGGTAATTGATAGGTTTGGTGTATTCTGTGAACAAGGCCATACAATCATCTTTGAGCGATTGGTTGTTGTTTTTCAGGAATTCTGTTTCGTAGTAAATCGTGTTTAAATCGGCATTCATTCGTACCGTAAAGTCCATGATGCAAGCGATCTGATCGAATTCCTTTTCTTTTTGGGCATTATCGCCTTCAGAAAATAAGGTCGCTACAATCGAAAAGGTAGCCGAAAGCAATGGGTTGCTTTGAAACAGCGCGGGCAAGCGCACGCCTCCGCCTTTCTTTTTCAGGCGTTCTTCTACAATTGCCCTGTTTTGTTGGAATGCAGGGTATGAATTGGGGTTCGATAAGGTATTGATCTGTTGGAAGGTCTGGATACTCGAAAAGTGATGGTCCAGGGAGAGCACTTTTTCATACAATAATTTTATGAGCTCGAGTCCTTTGGTGTACCGCAGGCGCAAGAGCTGGAGTTGGAAGCTCTCTTCGTCGACACGCAACGATTCCAGTATACGCAGCTTTTCTTCCAGCGCCTCCACGTAAGAGGGCTCTCCCGGCAATGGCGTTTTTCGGATGATAATCAAATCCAGTTCATTTAAACGACGGTCCTGGTTGAGCAGCCATAATTGGTGGCTTGCATGCATGGTTTGCACCAGCTCGTTGGTTTGAATTACCAATCGGGCCAGCGAAGTGCTGTCATACAGGGTTGCTTTTGCCATTGCCACTTCAGAGCAGGCAAATAGCAGCATGCCGGTAACATAAGCATTGAACAAAAACGTGCGGATATTTTTCATAGCAAGGGTATTTAATGCTTGAAAGGGCGTCAAAAAATGACCTGATAAGTAGTTTCCGTTTCAACGATCGGGTAAAATCCGGGGTCTATGAATTTTGAGGCATCCAGACCAAGTACGGATAAACTGAGGGATCGCTGAATCTCAATGGTTTGAGGGGTGTAGAAATTATTGCTTTGGAACCAGGCGCTGCTCGCATCGGGAGGCAGGTCAGTCTTGAGTATGGTGATGGTGAACCTGCCTTGTGCATTTTGCTCTGCAACAACAGGCACTCCCAAGGGTGGGGGAGCGTTGCGATTTTCGGCAGAACTGATGGAGCAAACCCATTGGGAGGTGTTGTCGGGGCATACTACACTGGTTCCGCGTTGCAAGGCGCCGTTGGAACTGGCCACTTTTTCGCCCGGTTTTATAGCGGCGCCAAGGCCGACCAGGATGGATAGTACGATCAAGGCGTATTGGATCTTCGACATGATGTGGTGTTTATTAGGTAAGTATGGTTGTTGTTCCCAATCAAGCCATCATACTGACTCTTGAAGTGCTGGTACAGGGCCGGATTTTTTTGATTTTTCGGGTAATACAGAAAATGAAAGGCTGAACGGAACAATGTATGTCGCCAGATTAAACACGATCATTATGGCAGAAAAATGAAACAAGCCGAATAGTAGTACGATGGAAATGTGCATGCCAATAATGCCAACCAACCAAAATACCCGCGTGTATTTGAGATTAGCCATGATGGGATATAACATTTCCAGCAACACAGTTGCCCAACCCGCTATCAGGAATACAGGTGTAGAAGCCAGGGTATCAAAAAACTCATAATTGACAACGCCATTGAAATTGTGCATTGCTTTCCAAACAGCTTCTCCGTCGCGCCAGGTGGGGCCAAGCACTTTGTCAAAACCGGAGAAAAAGTAGGCAATGCAGATATGCGCCTGCATGAGGCGCAAAACAACTTTGGCGCTTATAAATTGCTCTACGAAGGCATTTACCCGTTCTGTGCGCCGCCGACTGATTAAATTGTCGAGGGAGTAATAGCGGTTGAGCGGCAATAAGGCGCAGTAGAACAACAGTATGGTGAAAAAATAATCGGCGCCATATACGTAGTGGTGCATGCTTTGCAATATCAGATAGTGCAAGCATATGCTGATAATGGCGCTGATACGCGTCATAAAGCCGAGCATAAGAAAGAGCAGGAACAAGATATAGATGAAAATGATGCTTTTCACCAATAAAAAGTACTCAACCTGATAACCGTGTTCGCCTAAGTAGTTGAAAACTGTATAGGCCGATACCCCGTTGCGGTCAAGAGCGGCATCCATAATATCCGGCTTGATATACGCCTCCTCAGAAAAGAACAGGCGGTAGTCTGCATAAAAAGACAAAAAATGGATGATGGAAAGCGCGGGCACCATGATTCTGAGAAAGAAGTGCCAGGTGTTGTTTTTGATCGGAGTAGTAAACATGGCGATTCAGATTAGTTGAATTTTTGTTTTGATTGTTCCTCGACGCTTTTTCTGCTCAGCAGCAGGATTTTTGCGGGAATGAGGTTTACGGCTGCGCTCCCGGTTTCTCGTGTTTGTGCCATCGTTGGGAAATCCAGCACGGTATAGGTTACCTGAAAATAATCGCAGTTCACCTTGTTCTGGCGCATGACGTTGAGCGCAATATTTTTGAGGGCAAGGGAATTGTACTCCCTGTTGAGGGAATCAATTACGATGTTCATATCCTGGTTTTCTTTGGGTACATAGTCATTGATAAGGTCGCCCAAAAAACCATCGAACCGCTGCCCTCCTTCATGTGTGTTGAATGTTGGGGTCAATTTGTTTTTGCAGCCCTGTACCGCCAATACACTGTTGCTCCGCACATTGGGGGCGAAATAACCAAAGCCGCAATCAGAGCCGGAGACACGGCCGTAATAATCGAACAGTGGCGACCGGTTGCTCTTGTGGATGAATTTGAAAACCTTGCTGGTCTCCTCCAAATCATAGAAGCGCATGTAGACTCCCCTGGTGCCCCCGATGGAATTGAAGAGGATGGCCGTGAGGTGAAACACAATAAAGCAGTACAAAGCGCTGCGCAGCAGAAATCGCTTACTTATGTTTACTTTTTGACGAAGCAGGTAGTACATAATTTCTATTTTTTGTTGTGATAGTTGCTGAGAGCCAGTGATTGGTTGGGGGCTAAACAGCTTGCAAATTGAGCTGGTGAGCATTCACTCGGGTGAATGCCTGCCCACCAAACTCAATTCTTAACGCCGGATTAGGGATTGGTGTCCGCAGCAAGGCACTAGCGGGCGTACAGTCCAAGCACGCGGTTCAGCTGCTCAACTACTTGTTGGTCTTTCGGTGCAATCACTTGGTCATCATACTTGATCAGGCTTTCCTCGAACATGCCCATGAAGTTGAATTTTTTACGGAAAATCCACTTGCCTTTGAGAGACAATTTCGGGTCCAGTTCGACCGAGCCTTCTTGTGCACCCCAATCGCCCAGGTTGTACTGGCGTGCCACCTCGTCGCCGAGTATCTGTGTATCGGCATCGGAGAATCGGGCAGCAAGGTCAATTTGGTACAATTGATTGCCAATACGGGATACGCCGTCATTGGGGGCAACGGAGAAAGACATCAGTCCGAGCGCTGCTACGATTGCGGTTGTTGCAAGTAATAGTTTCATGATAATAAAATGATTTGGTTAATGCTTACTCTGTTCAGGCTTTTCAGCGTACGCCTCTATATGATTTATGCAAAATATATAGCATGGGATTGGCCTTAAAGGCGCGGCCGTATAGCACCTTTTTGGGTATTGGATTCTTAAAAATGAGGAATGCTTTAGCTGGGATTATTTTTTCAAGGAAATGGCTTTGGTAGTGCTTTCACCCTTTGGTTTCAGCTCAAAACCTGAGTAATACAAATTTCCATTGGGCAATACTTTTAACACGGCGCCGGATCCGCGTTCTACCCCGTCTGAAATCGCTGTGTTGTCATCCAGTGCATTAAATCCAATGCTGTCATCCAAATCTGAAACGGGATCATTGCGGTACAGCACGATTTTGTTGCCAATACATTTCAGCGATACTGGTTTCATGGTGATGGAATTGGGGCAATCGTTGGTCGTTTCATAAGCCCCGGCGCGGTTTTTCCAGGCTTTGCTCAAAGGAACGCCATGGTCTTTCACCGACAACAGCTGCGCCGTTTTGCTCTTCCGGTCCAGGGCTTTCATGTATATCCGCCCATCCACTTTGTTGAATGCAAACATCAAGGGCTTCACCGGTATGGGAATGATTTGAAGCAACCTGTATTTTGTTGTGTACAAATTCCCGCTGTTCCGTTTTAAAATGAGTGTGTTTTTCCCCTGCTTGAACTTAATCTTGTTTCGCCCCAACTTTTTCAACTGAAGGAATTCCTCCCCGCCTCCGCCATAGGTGCCCGCAATTTCTTTGTGGTCAATATGGTCTGCGGCACGCACAGCCGCCGAGAAAGATGTCGCTATGGCTGGTTTGAGTGCTACTCCTTTAAAACAGGCCATATAGTTTGCCATGATTTTTTGCGAAAGCCTGCTGCGCATTTTACCGCCCTTTTCAGAATTGCTCAGAATTACAATCCCCAGTCCAAGTTTAGGATATACAAACAAGAGTGAATGATGCAATCGGAGGTCGCCGGCATGTCCGATCCCGTGGCCAATGATAGAGTCCTGGTTGGTGTGCATTGGGTGGATAAACATGCCAAGCCCGAACACATCGTCTGTTGGGAGCTTTAACCCGGAAAGCTGGTTGCGCGCCATTTCTTCGAAAGTCTCCTTCCGGACAATCAGGGTTCCACTGCCTTTGGCTGCATCCAGGAGCATTTGCGCAAATTTGATCATGTCTTCCATGCTCGATTCTATGCCACCGGCCGCCACATCGCGTATGTTGTTTTCTTCTATTTCTGTGCTGTCTTGCAAATATCCTTTTACCCTCCGGGCTACGGGCTCCATCGCGCCAGGAACCATACTGTTTCGCATGCCCAGCGGGATAAATATGTGCTGCTTGAGATACTCCCCATACCGCAGCCCGGATACTTGCTCGATGAGGCAGCCAAGCAACCCAAAGCCAATGTTGGAGTAAGTCATTTTCAGTCCGGGTGAAACGCTCAGTACCTCCTGATTCACCAATTGAATCAAATCACTTTGCGCCAGGGATTTTAGACAGTCAGGATTGTTGTTTATATCGTCTGCTAGCCCAGAAGTGTGTGTTAACAGGTCTTTGATGGTTGCTTTTCGTATGCCGGGCAGGGTTTGCAAGTGTAATGTTGGAAGGTAATGCTCAATCGGGGTATTTAAGTCTACCTTTCCTTGCTCTACCAGTTGCATCACCGCAAAAGCGGTGAACATTTTACTGATAGATCCGATGCGGAACCTGAC
>CAYVPM010000140.1:0-1197 GCA_964453475.1 uncultured Saprospiraceae bacterium
GCCCAGCAAGTTGGTCAAAATTTGGTTGACGCGCGTAGGATCGCCGATCACCAGGTTTTTTATAGCGGGATCAACGCTTTCAATAACCCGGATGCCTTTTTCATCAGCCTTAAACTTAAAGGTGCGGAGCAAGGATTTCAAAAGGTGTTCCAGGTCAAATGTCCTTTGTTCGAATTCAATCTCGCCTGCATCAATCTTGGAAAGGTCCAGAATATTGTCAACGAGTCCCAGAAGGCTGTCTGCAGAAAAACTCATCCCGTTCAGGTACTCCAGTTGCACCGGATTGGGTTGGGTCTCATACAATAAGTGGGTCAGCCCAATGACAGCATTGATAGGGGTACGTATCTCATGGCTCATGTGGGTGAGGAATTGGCGCTCGGCAAGCCTGGCCCGGTCGGCACTGTGCTTGGCTTCTGCAAGCTCATGTTCCATTTTTTTTCGGGCAGTCATGTCAAAGTGGATCCCCATGGAGCCAATGATTTCACCCCGGGAATTTTTGATGGGCGCTCCGCTGACCATCACCCAAAGCTTTTCCCCGTTTTTTCGCTTGAATTGCAGTTCATAAACGCTTGAATGTCCTTGTTTCCGCTCTGCAAGGCGCTGTAAAACGATTTCTTTCGACTTTTTTGGCAAAAAGGTTTCCAGTGTGTTCTTGCCGATCAATTCCGATGGCAGGTAGCCGACCATTTGGCTGAAAGTGTTGTTAGCACGGATGATGTTTTCCTCGAGGTCTACCTCAAGCAGACCCAATTCCATGTTTTCTAATACACCTCGGTACTTTTCTTCACTTTCCCGAATGGCTTGTTGGGCATAATGGCGCTCTGTAACGTCGCGGTAGTGCCAGAGATGGCCTTGGTACCCGTCGCCGGAAAACAGGGGAATAAAATCCCGTTCCAGCACACGGCCATCCTTCAGCTTGAAGATTTCGTTTTGGACCAGCACCCTGTTCCTGATGTTGGCCTCCAATCGACCGACAAAATCTTCCGGATCTACGAAAAGATGTTTAGACTGCTCGCCCGTCATGCTGCAATCGGTGCCAACCAGCGCCTCGGGTTTCTCTTTGATATTGTACATGTCGCAGAAAGCCTGGTTGACAAGCGCATATCGCCGTTCATTGTCCACCAACAATATTCCGGCCTGGAGGTTAGCAATCAGTGTTTGCATGCGCAAACGGTCGCGCTCCATTTTTTTCGCTGC
>CAYVPM010000140.1:1207-6697 GCA_964453475.1 uncultured Saprospiraceae bacterium
CGTTGTTCGGTAATATCCCGGATAAACCCGACGAACAAGATGTTCGCATAATTTTTATCGCCTGTAATGCTGACTTCTGCAAGGAACTCGGTTCCGTCTTTCCGGATACAGATGGTTTCATAGCGGTGGTTCACCAAAGCGCCTTTGTCTCCTTGTAAATATTCGTATACAGAATTAATAACTTCCTCCCGGTGCCGTTCAGGGATTATCAGGTCGACCAGCAATTTTCCCAAAGCTTCTTCCCTGCTGTGGCCAAACATCTTTTCTGCTTGCAGGTTCCATTCAACCAGGTTGCCGTCAATGTCCACTGAGCCTACAGCATCAAGCGAAGAATCGATGATGCGGCGCAGTTTGCTTTCGTTTTCTGCCAGAGCGTTTTGCGCCGCCATCTTGCTTTCAGTTTCTTCCTTCAGATGCAAGTGCGCGAAACAGCCGTCCAATGAAATGGCGAGTTTGTCCACCACCTGCTTCAGCTGTGCCATTTCCAGGGGGTCAAACCCTTGAGGGCGGTTCGCGGCAAATATTTTCAGGAAGCCCCAATTGCCGAGCCTGAAAACACCATAAGCTCCGCTCTCTACTTTTTTTTCATGGATCAGCGTATTAAAGCCATTATCCTTGCTCGAAATGCTGACATAGGGTTTGGAGCTCAGTTCCGATACAATAAAGTGGTTGAATGGAGCTGTTGTCAGCGCTTTTTGGAAATGTGGGTAGATGTAAAAAAGGTCGCAATATTTATCCCCGCCTGGCTCACTGCGGTCCAACCAAATAGCGCCGAAGCTCAGGCTTTTTCGGCTGATCAAAGTATGCAGGAATTTATGGCAATTCTCCTGCGGATCGAGTGAACTGCCCACAGACAGCGACAGTTCATAGAGCAGGGAAATGTCCTGGATTATCTTGATGCTGTCAAACATGGGGAATAATTTGATAATGGTCAGTGAAATGTCCCAATGACGATGGTTTTGTTGAATACTTCCAGCAGACCATTGCCATAGGAAGATATCTCACCCAAACTTAAGACGCCAAAAGGCTCTTGCCCCGGGTTGTCGATAACCAGATTGTTTCGAACTAAGTCCAATTCTTGGATAAACAGACGGTCGAGGAACAGCGTGCGGGTGATGCAATCCACCACGAAAGTATTGTCTGCTGCAATGGGCAATCCGGTTTTTTCGCCACAATCGGATATGGCTTTTTTTGCAGCCTCCAACAAGGCATTTGGGTCGCCTTTCAACACATGCACAACCGTATTGGTAGGCACTTCACCAATGCATACTATAGAGCCGTTTTCACCTATGGTCAATGGGTCGCGTACAATGTCATCCTGCTTTTCGCGGAATATGCCGAATGGATAACCTTGCGCGATGCGCCCGAAATTGTTTTTGTCCAAAGTTATGCCGCAGTCATTTTCAATGATCCGGTTGTAAACATCAAGGGCTGGTTCCCAATTCAATTGCTGAATGGTATTTCCGTCGGTTTGCGTCGCCACCAAAGGCCCAGCGAGGTTTTTCCAACCATGTCTCACACCGAGGGCAACCTTCTTGTCTATCACGCAGACCACAGCGGCATCTGCCAAAAAACCTTCATTGCTGAAAATACAGGGTTTTTGTTGCAGGCTAATGGAGCCGGCGCCGCCCCCAATGAAATAACAATGTTCCCCCAGTAAGTCATTCAAACGGTCGAGGTACCTGTAAACATTATTGCTGAGGCCATCCAGCAACACAATGGCTGTGCCTTGGCCAAGGTGCTTGGGGTAAGCGCCGTTGGGGAATTCCTCGGGTACGCCAGAGGCAATACCTGCGGTAAGAAAAGGCGCCCATAAAGCTTTGAATTTTTTTATGACACAACCCTCTTTGAAACATTCATTCACATGGATGACACCTGGGAAGATACCGCCAAAAAAGGTTATGTTTTTACTGTTCAATATCGCTATTAATGCGGAGATGTCGGGTGTGCCCTTCTCTCCGAACAACAGCATGACGACCTCTCCTTCTTGTGGTTGGAGCGACTCGATGTGTGCAACTATCGCAGAAATGGGGCAAGGTTGGATGAGCATAAGAAATTGGGCATGCTGAGTGTGCTAAGACTACTGCTTTTTTTGCTGTAACAGCCTGTAAATGGTAGATTTTCCGATATTCAATTTGTTGGCCACCTCCGGTACATTGTCGTTGTATTGGTGGAGATAGTAGGAAATTATTTTGTCCTTATAGTCTTCCAGCGTCATATCCTGGTCGTAGAACCCTTGTTCCTTTGCCATGCTGCTGAACTGAATGTCCTCTTCTTCAATGCTTTTCCCAGAGGACAATACACAAGCGAGTTCAACAACAGCCATCAATTCACGGACATTGCCCGGGTAGCGATGGCCTAAAAGTTTGTTTTTAGCTGCCTTGGACAACTCCAGGCTTTTTTTGCCCTGTTGTTTGCCGAAATCGGTCAGGAATCTCTGGGCCAGCAAAAGGATATCGTTCCCGCGCTCGCGCAAGGGGGGCAATTTGATGTTCAGCCCCAACAACCGGTAATACAGGTCTTCCCGGAATTTCCCTTGCTGTACTTCATCTATCAGGTTTTTATGGGTAGCCACAATGAGGCGGGCATCAAATGGAATATTTTTTTCGCCGCCAACCCGAATGAACTCCCGCTCCTGCAAGGCCCGCAACAGTTTGGATTGTAGGCTTAAGTCGAGTTCTGCTATCTCGTCCAGAAACAACGTGCCGCCGTGAGAAAGTTCGAATTGGCCCTTTTTTCGACTCAAGGCGCCTGTAAAAGCGCCTTTTTCGTGTCCGAACAACTCGCTCTCGAGCAGTTCCTTCGGAATGGCGCTCATATTAAGGGCAACGAAGGGGCCTGATTGCCGCGAAGACTTGTGGTGAATCAGCTTTGCCACTACCTCCTTGCCCGTGCCCGATTCACCCTGGATGGATATATTGATGTTGGAATTTACGGCTTTCTCGATCAAATGGCCGACTTTCAGCATGCCGTCACTTTGGCCGATCAGTTGCTTGCTGAAATCATATTTTTCTACAAGCTCTGCCTTTAGGGTAGCAACCTCGCGCTGCAGGCCAATTTTTTCCTTGAGGTGCGAAACCGCGTTCATCAGACGGTCTTTCGTCTCCTCATCCTTCATAATATAGTCGAAAGCGCCTGCTTTCAACAGTTTGACAGCGGTTGCCAGGTCTTTTTGGCCCGACAATATGATCACGCCTATGTCAGGGTTGTAGGCCCTTATCTGCTGCAAGACGGTTTCTCCACTAATATCGGGCAGGGAATAATCGAGCGAAACGATGTCGGGGTTAAGGGTGAGGCTAGCCAGGCATTCTTTTCCACTTGAAAAAATATGCACTTCATGATCTGAATCAAGCTCTACGATGTATTTGACCAAGCGTTGATACACTGGGTCGTCTTCTACGATAAATACCCGAATAGTTTGATTTTTCGCCATGCGCCTGAGGCGTATATACGCCAGATTGCTTTCAATTTGTATACTGCAAATGCAGTGCCGAAAGTAGGAATTTTATGGCATATGGATACTCCTGGCTATTAAAAAGCAGTGAACAGTCCCGGAGAGACTTGAGACAATACTTCGATGGGGTACAGTGTGCGCCTTTCTGCCCCGCGATTCCCCGAAAGCATAATATTGCCATAGCGCTTGTAATCGCCCCAGGCATTGGTGAATTTGGGCGCAGCATCGGTGCTTTTTTCAAAATAAGCCCATTGTGTTACCAGCCGCGACTCCTTGTCCACCCAAACTTTGTACTTGTTTTGCGGGGTAACGCCCACATTATTGAATGTCAGTTGCAACAAGTCGGCCGTGCGGCCGTCTTCGGTATTGCTCCTTCCCAGGTACTTGAGCGTGACACCAGGATCGAGCAGCTTGAAGGGCATCACCAGCCAATAAGCGTCGTTTATCCAGGCTTCTTTGCCAATTTTCAAGTATTTGGACAAAGAGTCGGGATGGCTTTGCTCTATGCCGTCGAGTTGGACCTTTCCGCTGCCGTCGTTCAGGTTTACGATGATTTTCCGCGACTTTTTCAGCCATTCGATGCGGACCAATCCGCTCCATTTGTCCCAAAGAAGGGTACGTGACCCAAAGAAATTCCAGGAGATATAGCGCGTGTTGCCCCAGGCTTCTTCGCCGCCCATGGCCAACATCACTTCTTTCGCGATTTCAAGGGCTTTTTTGTCGGAGCTCCCCGGGTCAGCATGATTGCTTTCCGTTTCTTGGGAAAATGAGAGCAGCGAAAACAGCAGGAGCGCAACAAAAGGTAGTATTTTGTGAAAATATTTCATGGTCAATAATTGTCGTTGTGGGCAAATGTCCGAACCAGAGCCGGTATTTTCGCCCCGCATTCAAGATACACCTAACAGACAAACAACAATATGGTTCCCCTCGCCGAACGCATGCGCCCCCAAACCCTTGCCACCTACGTCGGCCAGCAGCACCTCGTGGGCGAAGGCGCTGTGCTGCGGCAGGCCATCGAGCGCGGCAAAATCCCCTCTTTTATCCTTTGGGGCCCTCCCGGCGTAGGCAAAACGACTTTGGCGCAGTTGGTCGCCAAGCTGCTGAACAAACCTTTTTTCCAGCTTTCAGCCATCAATGCCGGGGTGAAAGACATCCGTGATGCCATCGAGAGCGCCGACAAACAAAACCTGTTTCAGCAAAAAGGCGCCATCCTTTTTATCGACGAAATCCACCGCTTCTCCAAAAGCCAACAGGATGCACTGCTCGGCGCGGTGGAAAAAGGCATCGTCACGCTCATCGGCGCCACCACAGAAAATCCCTCCTTTGAGGTGATTCCGGCGCTTTTGTCGCGCTGCCAGGTGTACGTGCTGCAGCACCTCAGCAAAGACGAGCTAATCGGCCTGGTCGACCGTGCGCTGTCTGAAGACGAATTCCTGAAAAACGCGGACCTCGAAATAGTAGAGTACGAAGCGCTGCTGCTCTATTCCGGCGGCGATGCCCGGCGGCTGCTTAATGCCCTGGAATTGATCGCCAATTACCGCAGCCCCGGGGACACGTTTAAAGTCACCAATGAACTGGTGCGGGAGCTTATCCAGCAAAACGCGGCCCTGTACGACAAAACCGGCGAGCAGCACTACGACATCATTTCAGCTTTCATCAAAAGTATGCGCGGCAGCGATCCCAATGCATCCGTGTACTGGCTCGCACGCATGCTGGACGGGGGCGAGGACATAGAGTTTATCGCCCGGCGGATGGTCATCCTCGCTTCGGAAGACATTGGCCTGGCCAACCCAAACGCGCTCCTGCTCGCCACCACTACCATGGATGCCATTCGTATGATCGGGATGCCGGAAGCGCGCATCATCCTGTCGCAATGCGCCATATACCTCGCCACCTCGCCCAAGAGCAATGCCAGCTATCTGGCCATCGGAAAGGCTTACCAAATGATAAAGCAAACCGGCAGCCTGCCCGTGCCACTGCACCTGCGCAACGCGCCCACAAAACTGATGGAAGCGCTCAATTACGGCTCCGGCTAT
>CAYVPM010000141.1:0-6671 GCA_964453475.1 uncultured Saprospiraceae bacterium
CGCCAACGTTTTGTGTTCACGTGGGTACAAAGGTTGGGTATCTCTGAATCTTAGCACCTTTTTGGTTTTTTGGGGTACTGACGGCCATAAATGGCCTTTTTCGGGCGACATAAATGTCGCGCCACCGGAGCACCGTACTACGCACAAGCACCCCGCTGGGCGCCTTCCAAATCCCTTTCCGTGGCTCGACCAATAAGAGCACGTTGGGGCTGTTCTAAGTTCAAACTGATGCTGAAGTAATCGCCCTTTAAAATATCTACAATCACTTCAGCAATTCTCAACCATGTAATTGCCATTCGTCAATCGCTAACAGCTTTTACACTATTTGATTCATCCTTTTCCACAATTCCATCGGGGTTTACCCGGAATCTTCCGCGCCCTCCTGAAATTATTCCGAAATAAATTTTTCAATCTTTAAAATTTGGATAAAAATCCGCGAAAACATACGTAATTTTGCCCGCTTTATTGAAAAAGCCCCCAATTTGCCGACCATTAAATTTTCTTGAATACGTCCCCATTATCAACTTGCCTCACTTCTTAAACAGCCCATTGTGTTTAATTTTTTCAAATTTTTCAAGCAGGAATTAGCCGTAGACTTAGGCACCGCAAATACGCTCATCATGGTAGACGGTGTGGTCGTAGTAGATGAGCCCTCCATTGTAGCCATTGACCGCCGCACCGGGGCAACCATAGCCACCGGGCACCGTGCCATGCAAATGCACGAAAAAACCCACGAAAACATAAAAACCGTACGCCCGCTCAAGGATGGCGTTAATGCCGACTTCCAGGCTGCAGAGGCCATGATCCAGAGTATGATCAAAATGGTGGGGCGGCGCAATAACTTTTTCAGCCACCTGAAAATGGTGATTTGTATCCCAAGTGGCATCACAGAAGTAGAAAAACGCGCGGTATTCGATTCTGCCGACCATGTTGACAGCAAGGAAACCTACCTCATCCACGAACCCATGGCCGCAGCCCTGGGCATCGGGCTGAACATTGAAGAACCTGTAGGCAACATGATCATCGATATTGGCGGCGGCACCACGGAGATCGCGGTCATTGCCCTTTCTGGCATCGTGTGCGACCAAAGCATCCGTATTGCCGGCGATGAGCTCACCAATGATATCATGAACTACATGAAACGGGAGCACAACATCCTGATCGGCGAGCGCACCGCCGAACAAGTAAAGATCCATGTAGGTTCTGCCTTGCACGAGTTGGAAAACCCGCCACCAGATTTCCCGGTAAACGGTCGCGACCTCATGACGGGCATCCCAAAACAAATAAAGATCAGTTATCAGGAAGTAGCCTATGCCCTCGACAAGAGCATCAGCAAAATTGAAGATGCCGTATTGAAAGCATTGGAGCTCACACCACCGGAACTGGCTTCCGATATTTACAAAACAGGGCTTTACCTCACCGGCGGCGGCGCCTTGTTGCGCGGTTTGGACAAGCGCCTGGAAGCCAAAACCAAGCTTTCGGTTCAAGTTGCCGACGACCCGCTGCGCGCCGTAGTGCGCGGCACTGGCCTTGCGTTGAAACACTCGGATCAGTACTCTTTCTTGATTGATCGCAAAAGCGTTTAACTCATAACTCAAATGGGTCGGTTGTTCCAACTCCTGCTCCGGAATGGAGGCTTTGTCACTTGGGTGTTTGTGGAGTTGTTTTGCTTCGTTGTTATGGTGCGATACAACACTACACAAGGGGTGATATGGGCCAATACTACCGAAATTTTTGGGGCTAGGATACTTGAAAAAAGGCAAAACGTTTCGGACTACTTTAGTTTGAGCGAACGCATTGACAGCCTAAACCATGTAATGGACAGCCTTCATTCACGCCTGGCCAATGCCCGCGTGATGCAGGTTTCCATCAGAGACACCCATTTTTTGGTCACTTATGATTCGCTGTCGCTCGGCGATTCCATTCGACGCAAAACAATTCGGCCAGAATACGAGTTTGTCACCGCCAAAGTGATCGGCAATTCCATCACCAGTGCCAACAATTGGCTTATTCTCAACCGGGGCAGCAATGACCTGGTAGCGCCCCACATGGCCGTTGTTAGTGCCAATGGCATTGTCGGCATCATCCGGCATGTCAGCCCTAATTTCTCCATTGCCATGTCGGCACTGCACCGTCAAACCAAGATTACGGCGTCGCTTCTAAAACAAAAGACTTTTGGCTCGCTGATATGGGAAGGTGGCGACCCGCAGGTGATGACGCTCAAAGATATTTCGAAACACTTTGAAGACCAGATCCGACCTGGCGATCCGGTGGTTACCAGTGGTTACTCAGTAATGTTCCCCAAAGACATACCCGTAGGAAAGGTACTGGACAAAGCCACCCCAGACCCCGAGAACCCCCACTTCCTGGTGGTCAAGGTGCGACTGAGTCAGGATATGTCAGACCTAAGTGACGTATCCATCGTTCGCAACCTTTATTCGGCCGAAATAGACAGCCTGAAAGCAAAAATAAAGCAATGAACAGCAGTACATTCCCCAGCATATGGCGGTTTTTGGGCCTGGTGGCCGTCCAAGGCCTTCTGTTGAAGCAGATGGGTATGGCGGTTGATTCGACCTATTTCAATGTGTTGTTGTACCCGCTTTTTATCCTTTTTTTGCCCATGCAAATGCCTGCGCCCTATGTGGTCTTGTTGGGGACATTGATTGGGGCAACCGTGGATATTTTTTATGGCTTTCCGGGTGTCCATGCCAGTGCAGGTGCTTTTTCAGGATTTATGCGCAGTGTTGTCATCGGCATGTTCTCGCCCAAAGGCGGTTTTTCACCAAAGGAACTTGTTTTTTCGCCTGCACACGTTTCCTGGCCTACCTTCTTGAGGGGCGCCGCTGTGTTTTTTTTCCTGCACCTTTTCTGGTATTTTTCGGTAGATGCCTTCTCTTTTGTCTATTTTGAGTCAATTATTGGCCGAACTGCTGCATCTTGGGGATTAACCATGATATTTGTCGTACTTTACGGTGCTATGTTCAATCCTAAAAACTAAACCCAGCTTTTTTTATGAAATCCGGTTTAGATCGTCAAAAAAACATCCAGCTTGTGTTTCTGATTTGCGCCATTGCCCTGATCGCAAAGGCCGCACACTTGCAGATATTTGACGACTCCTTTCGACGCCGGGCTGATGCCACCACCATTGAAAACCTGACTGTGTACCCGCCGAGAGGCTTGGTGTACGATCGCAACGGGGAGCTTATCATCAACAATGAAGCGACCTACGACCTCATGGTCACCTATAACCAGGTGGACATGCAAACCATGAATGTGGCCAAGTTTTGCGGCATATTGAACATTACGGAAGACGATTTCAGGCTGTACTTAAAGAAGGATTTTAGCAGTGGGAAGTTTTCCCGCTCCGTGCCTTTCGTTTTTATGAAAAAACTGGCGCCCCAGACGTATGCCCGCTTGCAAGAGAGTTTGTACGAGTTCCCCGGCTTTTTTGTTCAGGTGCGCAATATCAGGGGTTACCCGCACAGCGTGGGCGCACACGTACTGGGTTACATCAACGAGGTGGACCCGCGCGATATAGAGCGCAGTAAAGGCGTTTATGAAACAGGTGACTATATCGGCGCTGCTGGAATTGAGGCAGAATACGAGAGTTATTTGAAAGGAAAAAAAGGGGTGACCGCTTTGCTTCGCGACAACCTGGGCCGCATCGTTGGCCGATACCAAAACGGGGCACTTGACACCGCCGCTGTTGCCGGCCACGACCTGATTTCCTCCATCGACATCCGCCTTCAGGAATACGGAGAGTACCTGATGCAAAACAAAACAGGCAGTGTTGTTGCCATCGACCCAAAAACAGGTCAAATTCTTTGCATGATCAGCGGCCCTACCTACGACCCCAATTTGCTGGTAATGACCCAGGAGCGCGGCCAGGAGTTCAGCCGCCTGCTCACCCATCCGCTCAAATACTTCTTCGACCGCACGGTAATGGCCAAATACCCGCCCGGTTCCATTTTTAAAACTGCCGTTTCCCTCGCAGGCATGCAGCAGGGTGTTATCAACCCTGACGGCGGGTTCAGCTGCAGCGGAGGCTATTTCTATGCAGGAAGGTTGTACAAATGCCACCACAGCGGCCACATCAGCGGTGTTGTAGATGCGATCGCACATTCCTGCAACACCTATTACATGAACAAATACCGGGATATCGTTGACCAATTCGGGTACTCAAATCCCCACCAAGGGCTCGACAATTTCAATGAATACCTCAAAGCCTTTGGCTTTGGCCAAAAACTGGGCATCGACTATCCGAATGAAAGCCCTGGCGGTTTTCCGACATCCGCCTATTACGACAAGCTTTACCCCAAAAAACTCGGAGGATGGCACTCCCCTACCATCATGTCCTGCGGTATCGGGCAGGGAGAATTGCAGCTAACCACCCTGCAAATGGCCAACCTTGCTGCCTGTATCGCCAACCGAGGCTATTGGTTTGCGCCGCACCTGGCCATGAAATTCAAAGACGGAACCCCCATCCCGGATCGTTTTTTCGTGAAACATGAAGTCCCTGTAGACAAGCGCCATTTTGAAACCGTGGTGGAAGGAATGTCGCAGTGCGTAATTCGCGGCACAGCGCGCATCGCCCAGGTTCCCGGTATTGACGTTTGTGGCAAAACTGGTACCAGCCAGAACCCGCATGGCGACGACCACTCTGTGTTTTTTGCTTTTGCGCCGAAAGTGAACCCAAAAATTGCCATCGCGGTGTATGTGGAAAATGCAGGATGGGGCGCCTCGTACGCAGCACCCATCGCCGGCCTGATGATCGAGCATTTCCTCAACGACACCATTTCCAATGACCGCAAGCCGATTGAAGACAGGATGGCCCAGGCAAACCTGATCGAGAAGTTCCTGACGAACAAAGAATCGGCAAAAGTCAAACTAAAAGCACCTGCACCCAAACGCGATAGCCTGCCCAACCCGGAGGATGTCCCGACCGAACAGCCAGTTGGAACCAACCCCGTGGGACAAACCGAAAACAAAGGCCAAAAGAAAAAGGGTTAAGCTGCTGCACACTTTGCTTTATGGTCTGTTCGTTTGGGCATAAAAAAAGAACATGAGCATTCGCAATTTCAACAGCATCGTTATCCTGGCACTTGCCGCAAGTTCTCTCCTTTATTCAAATTGTACAAAAGATGCAGGTACAGATGCCGCATCACTGCAGTTCAAATTCAAATTTGACGCAACACAGGCGCGTCTGAACAACATCGGCCAACCTTCTACCATTCCCTCCGGCAATGCCGCACAAACGCCCGAATTCCATGAAATGAGCGTCCACTACATCGAGCTGGCGCCGGGCGCGCTCACGCCACTAGGCAATGGCGCCATCGTATACCACGCTGCCGAAACCAGCAAAGGCGGCGAAGCGGCGGTTGATTTCGACCAGGCAGCCAAGGGCGCTGAGGGTGAAATTTTCGCGAAAATAAGCTTGAAAAACGTACCGCCCGGCACTTATGAGTGGCTGCGGGCCAGCGTGACCTACCAAAATTACGATGTGACATTCAACATCAACAACGTGCCAATAGCTGGAGACCTGACCGATCAAAAAGGAACCATCGCCTCTTTTGTCGGCTTTAACACTTACCTCAGTACCGTAAAGCCCAGGGAAAAAAGCATCTCGGTGAACGACGACAAAAAGCAAGGATTCTGGGCTTTTGAAACCAACTTGAGCGCACCGTATGGCGCTTACAGCCAGGTTTATTCCGGTGATGCCCCGGCGGGCGCTACCACGGTGGTCAACCCGCTTTTTGCCAGCAGCCCCGTTCCGGCAGGCTCCTGCGTCGTGACGGGCAAGTTTACACAACCACTCGTCATTACCGGCAATGAAACCGGAGACATAACAGTGACACTGTCGTTTTCCATCAACAATAGTTTTGAATGGAAAGACAGCAACGGGAACGGAAAGCTCGATTTCTACGCGGACGGCAGCACACCCTCAGAAAAGATCGTGGACATGGGCCTGCGGGGGCTGATCCCCAGCTGGGAGTAGCGTTTACTGGAAATTCACCAGTTCAATTTCAAAAATCAATACCGAATTCGCCGGGATATCGCCCTGCGCATAAGGGCCGTATCCAAGATAAGACGGAATCAAAAAGGTGCCTTTGCCGCCTTTTTTCAGCAACGGTATGCCCTCTATCCAACCATCAATGAGGTTTTTGAGCGGGAAAGTGGCAGTTGCATCACCTTTGGTCTCGTCAAAAACCCTTCCTTTGAGGCAGTAACCTTTATATTTCACCGTAACAGTAGCGTTGATGTTGGGATGCCCTCCCGTACCCTCCTGGGTAATGATGTAGTACAGCCCTGAAGCAGTAGCAGTGGCGGTCAGGTTATTTTCGGTCAGATATGCTTCAATCCGCTCCGTATCACTCAGGTTGTTGTCCGGGTTGCAACGGTCTTTGTCGCAGGAAAGGAGGCTGAAGCTTACGAGGCTAAATAGCAAAAAAAGGTAACGCATGTTCTAGTATTTTTGAGCCGCGAAGGTAGGGATTGTGCGGACAAACAAGAAGTGTTAGCGGCTTTATCAGCTGGCGAAGATCATCGCTTAGGAACCCTGAACCAAATGCCAATATTAAATTGTAATGTTGTGCCCCGTCCACCGTCCACCGTCCACCGTCTACCGTTATGGAAAACACCGTCACCCCCAACAGCCAACCCGAAAAAAACAA
>CAYVPM010000142.1:0-2654 GCA_964453475.1 uncultured Saprospiraceae bacterium
ATTTGAGTGACCTCCTACGCCCTGAAAAGGGCTTCGGCGGCTAAAAAACAAATGCCTGATTTTAAAATGATTGCAACATTCCTGCATGCACAACCACTTTGCGTTGACTATACATAAACCCTGTATAAAATGATTATTGTTCAAGACAAGCTCGTCAGCGACGACGTTGTAGAAGAAAACTTTATTTGCAACCTGTCGGCCTGCAAAGGAGCCTGTTGCTGGGAAGGCGATTACGGCGCCCCGCTGGAAGACGCAGAACTGGCCATCCTCGACGCGATATATGAAGATGTAAAACCGTTTTTGAGTCCGGCCGGCATCGCCGTGATCGAGGCCGAGGGCAAACACGCCTGGTACAACGGCATGGGCAACGGCACCCCCCTCATCGACGGCGGGCCCTGTGCTTACCTCACCTACGATGCGCTGGGCATCGCTTCTTGCGGCATCGAGCGCGCCTGGCAGGCAGGGGCCACCCATTTCCGAAAGCCCATTTCCTGCCATCTCTACCCCATCCGCATTGCCGTTTTTGACGCTAACGGCACCGAAGCGCTGAACTACGACCGCTGGGAAATCTGCTCCGCCGCCTGTACCCTGGGCAACAAGGAAAAAGTGCCCGTGTACAAGTTTTTGAAAGAAGCGCTTATCCGGAAATTTGGAGAAGATTTTTACGAGGAACTCGACGGGGCTGCGCAGTTTATGAAGCAGCAATAAGCAACAAATAAAATTATTTTTTTAAAATAATTTGTTTGTTTAAAACAAAGTGTTTATTTTTGTGTTGTCATTTAAAGCAATTTATAACAGCACCCTTATGGCACTCGAAGTATTTGAAAGCAAAAAAGGCACAAAAGTGGTCACCGTTTCCAGTTTGTTCGCCACCTTGAATCTCCCCGTCCGGCAATATGGCAGCCTCGTCCGGCGCTGGCTACGAGATGTATATGAGTTCAATGATGGCATGCGCAAGCCGCAGCCCTACCGCGATTTCGCCAAGCGCCCCCGTCCCGGCGATCCCATTGAAGATTTTTTCATCACCCTGGAACTGGCAAAGTTGATCGCCCTGCGTACCAACAGCAAAAACAAGCTCAAATACGCCCGGCTACTCGACGTGGTGGCGCAAAACGGTCAGTTGAATTTGTTTCAAGTGGCAGCGTGAAGGCTTACCCTTGCCATTCCGTCCCACATTCCCCTGTTCTTCCAGAAAACATCCCCGTACGACCACTGGGCTGATCCCAGTCAAGCGTCAAAACAGCAAATCTTTTCCAGGTTCAGCCTGCGCCTCCCAGGCGAGCAGAGCGATGAAGCATTCTTTTATACTGTGATTAAAGTGATTCTGAATGATTTGAGTGAACAAATGCTTGATTTCAATATGATTGTACCTTTCCAACATTCACGACCACTTTGCGTTGACTATAATAACGTCGCCTGAACCAAGCACTACACACCGCGCGCAGCATCCAAAATCAAATCTTGGCCCTACCCTACTCCGGTAGCGCGACATTTATGTCGCCCGAAAAAGGCCATTCATGGCCGTCAAAAAGCATCTCCCATTGCCAAAAGCAAGCCCTTCTTTCTTCCAAAAGCCCTTTAAGCTAAAGCAACGTAGGCTTTTTGTTACGTATTTTAGGGTGGTGTGGCGGTGTTATTGCGGCCATGAATGGCCTGCTTCGGGCGACATAAATGTCGCGCTACCGGGATGCTCTTTGGTTATTTATAAAAATTGGGTAAAAAATTTCCAAACTGCCGATATTTGAATATCCGCACTGCAAAATAGCATCACTAAACCAGCTCCAACCATGAATGAAACAACATTTCAAACGTTCGATGCTGAACTCCCTGGTCCCAAGTCTGGCAACGGCCAACCCTACGTCTGAGAAGAAGTCAGCCGGCACTGGCTGGAAAACAGCAGATGGGCTTTTTATCTAGCCGTTTTTGGCTATGCCAAGTGGGCATTTTGAACATCGTGGTCACCGTCAGATGTGCCATTTTCGAGAGCTTATTTTTATCAATCAACTAAATCTTTAAAGCCATGAAACACTTGTTTACCTTAATGACTTTGTGCTTCGCCCAGCTGCTCTTGGCTCAAAGCCCCGAGCCGGAACGATTGCTCGATTTCAAAGCCGAAGCCAATGGAGATGTGTTTGAATTTACCCCCATCATGCCGCCCCTGATGCAGAAAGCGGGCGCCCCGGCAGCATACTGGACCTATTTCTGGGAATTTGGCGACGGGAGTTTCAGCCGCGAAGAAAACCCCAGCCATATTTACGCGCTTCCGGGCAACTATACCGCCAGCCTCGATGCCACCGCCCACTACGACGACGGCAAACGGGCCAAACGAAAAAAGAAAGGACTCGACAGCACCAAACTGCCCGGCGGAGGCAGCGCCACCGCCGATGTGTTCGACCCAAACACCCGGCAGATGCTGGCAATGGAGGCCAATGCCCAGCCAAAAGCCATGGAAGAAATTACCCTGGTCATCAGCTATCGCAACCTCGGGATGTTGCAAACCGATGGCAGGCTACACCTGTTTTTTAACGAGAAAAAATTCCCAGACAGGCATTTTGAATTTGTGGAAGCCCGTACCCATTTCAGGGAATATCCCGACAACAGTACTTCGGAAGTGTTGCCCATGGACAACTCCGGGTTGCTGTGCTTCACAGCAC
>CAYVPM010000142.1:2664-6661 GCA_964453475.1 uncultured Saprospiraceae bacterium
ACCCGCGACCCTTTCCATCCACGGATTTTTGGCTGATCCCGGCGCTGCCTGCCTGTACGTTCTTCCGGGTTGGCTAATACAAGCCTGAGTGGCGATTTTCCGCCATCCATCATCATCCAGGAAATGTTGAACGCCGCCCGCGGCGCCTATCGAGCCGAGAACGCGTGGCGTTTCAACAACCTCCAGCCGGGCGAATCGCGCAATATCTTTGTGAGCCTCGCCTGCACCCCCAACATGCTGCGCGACACCAATGCCTTCATTCACCTGGAAGCCGTTTTCGCCCCTTTCGACCCCGTGATCGCCCCGGAAAAATTTGTCTACGAAATCGAGATCGTCAGCTCCCACGACCCCAATGCCATCGCTGTTTCTGACAACAGGGTAAACTACCGCATCCTCGGCAGCAAAAAACTCGACTATAAAATCCAGTTTCAGAACAATGGTGAAGGCCCGGCCAGCACTGTAGAAGTTAAAGTGGACGTGCCAAAAGGCTTGAAGTTGGGCGACATGCGGCCTGTGGCCTGGTATCCGAAATGTCCCATTTGCCCCAAAATTCCCGACACGCGGAGCTGCCTCGATACCGCCAGTGTGGACGGCGCCTTGATCTTTACTTTTAGAAACATTTACCTGCCCGGAAGCAGGCAAAAAGACGTGGACGACCGCGATTCCACCAAGGGCTTTGTCAAGTACCGCATTGAGCCGGCCCGCGACATGCCCAAACTGCCCTTCAAAAGCCGGGCGAAAATTGTGTTCGACAAAAACCCGCCGATCTATACCAACTACACCAAAACTGGTTTTAAAGTGGGCAAATCGCCGGGATTGAAAGCTGGGTATGGCTTCCAACCCAACTTAAATAATGCAACAACGGGAGAAGATGAGTCCTCAGCCTTTGTTCAAAACGGCTACTTTTTGCTGGGCGCAAGCCTCTCCCCCTACAAATCCTGGCGCATATACCCACAAATAGAGCTGCTGGCGGGTATTCGCAACCGCGAGGATTTGCCCGCAACAGAAAAACATGTGCTGCAAACAACCATACCCAACAATGGCATTGCCCTGCTGGATTCTTTTCTGGTCGATACGATCACGCAGGCCAGCAGGGGATTCGTGTCATTTGAACTGCCTGTGTTGTTGCGCAAAAACTTCAACCGCTTTTT
This sequence comes from uncultured Saprospiraceae bacterium, assembly GCA_964453475.1. Classification (GTDB taxonomy): domain Bacteria; phylum Bacteroidota; class Bacteroidia; order Chitinophagales; family Saprospiraceae; genus M3007. The sequence goes on from CAYVPM010000142.1 coordinate 3,816, forward strand.
CGGAGCGGGCCTGGGCGCTTCGGCGCGCATTATCCTGGAAAACGGTGAAACCAAAACGGAAGCCTTGCGAACCCAAATCGACTGGTCTTTTATTGACGGCCCTACTGGTTTTATCCTGGACCGGAAAGTGTCGCAAAGTCCTGTGCAAACCAGTACGGAAAAGTTTCGCGCAACGCGTTACCGTTTCTCCGTTTTTGGCGATCTGACCTTTGGTTCTGTGCGGGCGGGGCCGAATTTGGGGCTGCGGGGTGGTTTGGTTTTTGGCGGTGCGGAGGCGCAGGCTTTCGTGCAGCTGACCGTGGAGATGAAGCTCTGAGGGCCATCACACAGGTTGCTGCGCTCGCTCCGGGCCTGCGCACAGGGCGCTCGCTCTGGGCCTCCTCATAGGGCGTTGTCCTATGTCATAGATTCCGCCCTTTCAAGGCTGCTTTTGCGGAATTCCCGGAAAGTGCGCTATTTTGGCGCACCAAACAATGGCAAATGCCTCAATTGCGCGTTTTAGTCTTTCTTGTTTCCTGCCTTACGGCCAGTATTCCCCTGCTGGCCCAGCCCGGTACTGCTATTACGCAATACGATATCCCGATCAAGTACTTTTATGTGCATGGGCCAGCCGATAGTTTCTTGTTCTATTCGGCGGCAAAAGCCTCATTAGCCCGCCAACAAGACGACTTGGGCCTTTGGCTCACTACCCGGATGGATGTGGCTGATTTTTTCTATGAAAACGAGCAGTACGAGTCGGCTGCACAATACCTTGACGAAACCTGGGCCGGCAAATGGCGGGAACCGCGAAACGAGGAAGAGTGGGGCCTTTGTTGCTATATCCAATCGAACCGCGGAACCGACCTCGCCCAGGCAGGCAAAATGATGCAATCCATAGCGGCCTTTCAGGAGGCCGCTTCGATCTATGAACGCTTTCGATTTGAGGATTTTGATCCGGTTGAGTTTATATACAAACCGCTGGGAAACTGTTACACCCGCCTGGGCGACGACGACAAAGCCCTGGCTGTGTTCTTCAAAACGCTGATGTTGCCCGGGGACAATGAGACAATGGCAGGGGTGTACTGCAATATCGGCATCGCGTATTGGAACAAAAGCGACTATGAGGCGGCAGAGAAATACCAGCGGCAGGGCCTGGGCTTGAGCGGGGTTTCAAGGGTAAAACGCGCTTTGCTGCTCGGCGCATTGGCGCAAGTGCTGCTTGATAAAGGGCAATTGCTGCAAGCCCAACGCAGCGCCGACGAATCCCTGCAACTGCTGGCACCTGAAACCCCCAAAGGGCTTGCCCAGGAATACCGCTGTTATTCCCGGCGTACAGCCGGCATTGCCCGCTTGCGTCAGGGGCGTCTCGCAGAAGCGGCGCGGCTGCTCCAGGGCGCTCGCAGCGATGCTTTGCAGGTTTTCGGCCCACATTCCCGCGACCTGGGCAAAATATACATTGCCTTGGCAGAGCTGTCGTTGCTGCAAAAAAATGCGGCGGCTGCCTTGGATGCCGCCAACCGGGCTTTGAGCGCCGTACTCCACAGTTTTCAGCCCATCAGGCCAGAAGAAAACCCAAGAATTGTCAGTTTTTACGAAGAAAACGTTATTTTTGAAGCCTTGGCAATGAAAGCTGCGGCAGCCCAGCTGGCCTTCGAACAAAGCGGCAGCCCCGGATGGCTCGTCCTGGCACTCGATTGCCACGACCTCGCCTGGAAAGCGGAAACCCGGCAGCGCAAAGTGTTTCATTACCACAGTTCCAAACTAAATTTACAAAACAGCTCCCGCGCACGCGAGGAAGCTGCCATGCGGGTCGCCCGGCTGCTTTTTGAAAAAACCGGCGACGCCAGATACCTCGACAAAGCCTTCGCGATTGCCGAGCGCAGCAAAGCCGCCCTGCTCAGCGAAGCCATGCAGGACAACCTCGTGCGGCAACGCCTTGCCGAAAGCGACCGCCGTTTTTCGGAGCTGAACACCTTGCGGCAACATTTTTCAGCCTTTGAAAAACAGATGCTGCTGCACCCCGACGACAAAATGCTCCCGCAATGGCGCAGCGAAGCCGATGCCCTGGCTGCCCGGATAAATGCCCTGGAATCGGCGCTCGCCGGAGCCTACCCCCAACTCGTCGAACAGCAACTGGCCACCGCCCAGGACGCACAAAACAATCTCCAGGCCGGCGAAACGCTGGTGGAATACTTTGCAGGCCCAGCGCATATCGAGGCCTTTGTATTTCAAGCAAACAAAGCAGCGCTTTGGTTCTCTTTTGAAAATTCCAGGGATTTGCAGGCTTTGGCCGGACAATACCTCGCCTATTTTGAAAACCAGAACGCAATACTGAACGACCCCCAAGGCTATTTTAACGTGGCGTATGCACTCTGGCAAAAACTGCTCCCGCCGGAACTGGCCAAGGCCAGCATCATCAGCATCGTGCCGGATGGTTTTTTGAACTTTATCCCCTTTGATGCTTTGGTGACAGCGGCCCCGGAAGCCGGCACAACCCTGCGCAATGCCGCCTATTTGATTCGGACGCAGCAGGTTCGCCATGCCTGGTCGTTGAGCGTGTTGCAACAGCAAAAAAAACTGACATCCAAGGCGGACAACTATGCGCTTTGCCTGGCGCCCGGTTTTTCCAAAGGAGAACGGGGACTGACCCCGTTACAGTCGCCGGCTACCGAACGCCCATCGGGCAGCAAAGTTTTGTCGAACGAAAGCGCTGACGTTGAAGGCTTTACACGAAGAGCAGGCATGTACCGGCTGCTACATTTATCGACCCACGCTTTTGCAACACCAGTGGCAGGGCAGCTTCCCCGACTTGAATTGTTCGACCAGCCCCTGTACCTCCCCAGCATTTACGCCTTGCCTTTGCAGGC
>CAYVPM010000143.1:0-6657 GCA_964453475.1 uncultured Saprospiraceae bacterium
CGAAAGCATCAAGGAAATCCGCCGCGCGCTGGTAGGGGCCGACGTGAACTATAAAATCGCCAAAGAATTTACCGACAAGGTTCGGGAAAAAGCGCTCGGCACCGAAAACGTGCTCAAAAACGTGAACCCTGGCCAGCTTATGGTCAAGATTGTCATGGACGAGCTGACGGAACTCATGGGCGGACAGAGCGTGGGGATCAACGTAAAAGGCTCGCCCGGCATCGTGCTGGTAGCCGGCCTGCAAGGCTCCGGCAAAACGACTTTCAGTGGCAAGCTCGCCAAATTCCTGAAAGAGCAGCGCAAAATGAAACCGCTGCTGGTGGCCTGCGACGTGTACCGCCCGGCGGCCATCGACCAGTTGACGGTATTGGGCGAAAGCATTGGCGTGCCCGTTTTTAAAGAATTAGAGAATAAGAATCCGGTAGATATAGCCCGCAACGCCGTGGCCTTCGCCAAAGCCAATAGCCACGATGTGATTATTGTGGACACGGCCGGCCGCCTCGCCGTGGATGAGGTGATGATGGACGAAGTCGAAAACATCAAAAAGGCCCTGCAACCCACCGAAACCCTGTTTGTAGTAGATGCCATGACGGGCCAGGATGCCGTCAACACCGCAGAAGCCTTCAATACCCGCATCAATTTTGACGGGGTGGTCATTACCAAGCTCGACGGCGATACACGCGGCGGCGCTGCCCTTTCCATCAAATACACGGTGGGCAAGCCGATCAAGTTTGCTTCCCAGGGTGAAAAGCTCGAAGCACTCGATGTCTTTTACCCCGACCGTATGGCCCAGCGCATCCTGGGCATGGGCGACATCGTGTCGCTGGTGGAAAAGGCGCAGATGGATTTCGACGAAGAAGAAGCCAAGCGCCTGGAGAAACGGATGAAGCAAAACAAGTTCGACTTCGACGATTTTCTCGGCCAGATGCAGACCATCAAAAAAATGGGCGACCTCAAATCGCTCATGGGCATGATTCCCGGAGTCAGCAAAGCCATGAAAGACGCACCCATCGACGAGAACGCGCTGGTAAGGGTGGAGGCCATCATCCAGAGCATGACGCCCAAGGAGCGCGCCAATCCCGATTTGATGAGCCTGAGCCGCAAAAAGCGCATCGCGCGCGGCTGCGGGCAGTCGCTGGAACAGATCAATATGTTCATCCGCAATTTTGAGCAGATGCGCAAGATGATGCACCAGTTTGCCAATATGCCCCAAGGGAAAATGGGGATGCCACCGGGGATGAATATGCCGAAAGGGTTTCGGTAGGCTGGATTCAATCGGTTTTGGGCAAAAAATCGGGCCATGTCCATTTTTTAGTTAAAAAATGGACAACAACAGAGTTTTTATCCAAAAAATGAATTTACCCTACCCTGGTTCCATTTTCAACCAGCTGTTCTGGTTGAAGCAATATCACACCTTTCCCTTCCCCAAGCCCGCCCAGCACCAGACATTCGCTCATCAGGGTAGCGATTTGTTTGGGCGGGAAATTTACCACAGCCACCACCTGCCTTCCCAGCAGCGCATCAACCGTGTATAGCGCCGTTATCTGCGCGGATGTTCTCCGTGTGCCCAGTGGCCCAAAATCTATTGTCATCTTATAAGCGGGGTTTCGGGCTTCCTGAAATATTTCAGCGGCGATGATGGTGCCAATCCGCATCTCAACGCGTTGGAATTCTTGCCATGACAGGTCTCGGGTTTCCGTATTTTCCATTGTAGTTTTTACAGTATTGAAGTGATAAGTACCTAGTCGATATTAGTTTGGTACTTATTTTTCAGAACAAATTTAGGCGCTTTTTAGAATTTTTCAACCCAGGCCAACCTGTCGACAAAATGCAACGTCTTCAAAATATATACCGCTCGCCGCCAGGTTTTGTGCATCCCGATGTTTGTAATTCAAAATCAGTTGAATCAATCATTGTCAATTTCAAAAATCAGGCGAATCACAGTATAAAACCTGATGTTATGAAACAAATCTACTTCCTGTCGCTCCTCCTCATTCTTGTTACTCCAGTTTTTTCACAAAAAAAGGCGGAATTTGGCCTTGTGTTTAGCGCGGGCAATTTTACGCGACCCTTTCAGCAAACTACGAAAGAGTACTATCCAACTGACCAAATGGTATACACCACCATAAACAGCCATGATGCCGGCAACGCTTTTTCTATCGGCGTAAAACAATTATTACGGCTAAACAAGCATTTAAAGCTTACGGGCGAACTCCTTTACCGGATGGCCTCTTTTGAAAACAGCTTTTCCGGTATCAGTTCAAAAATAGATGGTGACCAAGTGTCCGGTAGCAGCGTTCAAAGTCAAAAGGTAAGGGAAAGCAGTATCGCCATTCCTATAAAACTGCACTTTTTCCTGAATAAAAAAGGCAGCACTTCTTTTGCGCTGGGCGCCGGGTTCTCGCAGCGTTTGAACGCCGAATTTAAAGGTTGGCACGAGTATAAATACGAGGAAATCCCTGCCTTAAACCACAACTATCGATATCCTGATATGGACTTGGGCTTTCGCGATTTTTCTCCGGAATTGTTACTCAGCGCCGGCCTGTACCACCAGCTAGACAATAAAACTTCGCTGGGTATTGAATACAATTACGAGCGAAGATCAGATGAGGCCCTTTATTACTCCGAGTACTTCCAATATTCTGAATTTTTAATTGATTGCCTTTGCTATGGCTTTGTTTACCTTAAAACGCCAAATTTGCGGAGTTGGTCGCTGACTTTGAGCCACAACCTGTCGAAATAAATCTCCCTTACACAATTACTACCTACTATATGAAGCACCTTTCTTTGCTAGTCTTGATCTCCTGCTGCTGCTTCACCGCTTTTGCCCAGCAAAAAGTCACCTTTGGCATTATCGTCAAAGCCGGAAATTACACATTGCCTTACAAGCAGAAGTCTGAATCCATTTATCCCCAGATTCAGAGAATCTCCAAAGATGTTAATTTTCAAAAGGCAGGCGTGGCGTACAGCTTTGGCGTCAATGGTACACTGCGGCTTGGAGGGCATTTCAGGGTATCAGGCGAATTGTTGTACCGAATGGCCAACTATTGCTTTGGATTTGAACAGGAGCTACTGAATGTCGGAGAAACCACCCCTTTTGCTACTTCCAGCGGGAAGCAGCAGATAAAAGAAAGCAGCCTTTTCCTTCCGGTAAAAATCCATTTTTCCTTTTTAAAAGATGGCCGGACATCCATTGCACTGGGGGCAGGTATTTACCATTTCCTGAATGTGTCAACCAAGGGTCAAAACGAGAATAAAGTCGGAGGCCTCTCTGCAAGCCCTTACAAGTACAATTTGCCGGAAATTGAAATAATAAACAGCGACAAAAAGCCGGAAATGGCGTTTACAGCCGGTGTGTCCCATCGTTTAGACAAGCACACCACGATTGGGCTCGAATTCATTTATGAGCGACGTTCAGCAGACAAAATCCTTTTCGGTCGCTATCCTCCTGGCAGCGATTTGCCCTTACGGAGTTTTGGGTATTTTTATATAGAAGTACCGAGTATGCGGAGTTTGTCGCTTACTTTGAGCCACAACTTGTCGAGATAAATCATTCTTCAGCAACAACAATGCTCTATTATGAAACAACTTTCTCTGCTCGCCTTGCTTTCCTGCTGCTGCTTCACAGCTTTTGCCCAGCAAAAAGCCACTTTTGGCCTTGTCGTCAAAGCCGGGAATTATACCCTGCCTTTTGAGCATAAGTCTGAATCCTTTTATTACCATGGGCAGAGATTCTCCAAATATGTCATTTTCCAAAAGGCAGGAGCTGTCTATAGTTTTGGCATTAATGGCTCGCTACGGCTTGGGGGGCATTTCCGGGTTTCAGGCGAATTGCTGTACCGGACGGCCAACTATTCCTTTGGATTTGAACAGGAGTTACTGAATGTCGGAGAACCCACCCCTTTTTCTTCCTCAAACGACATGCATCAGATAAATGAAAGCAGCCTTTTCCTTCCAGTAAAAATCCATTTTTCCTTTTTAAAGAATGGTCGGACATCCATCACACTGGGAGCAGGTTTGTTCCATTTTCTGAATGTTTCGAACAAGGGGGAAACCGCGTACAAAAACGTAGGCTTCTCGGATCGATATTATTCGTACCATTTGCCGGATATCGATATCATAAACAGCGACGACAAGCCAGAAATGGCAATTACTGCTGGCGTGTCCCATCGCTTAGACAAGCACACCACGATTGGACTTGAATTTACTTATGAACGGCGCGCAGCAGACAAAATCTTTTTCTCTTACTATGCTCCTGACAGTGTTTTGTCCTTCATTAGTTATGGGTTTTTCCAAATGGAGGCCCCAAGTATGCGGAGTTTGTCGCTTAATTTGTATCACATCTTGTCGCGTAAATAGAGGATTGCACACCACCTAAGGTCTTCAAATAATTACCGCAACAGCGTCACATTCCCCTTCTTGAACGTTTCCTGACCATCCGTGCAGCGCACCCGATAATAGTACCCATAAGTTTCAGCGGGCTGTGGTTTGCCCAGGTAATTGCCGTCCCAGGCATCGTCCAGGTTATTGGCTTCGAACAGTTTTTCGCCCCAACGGTTGTACACCACCCAGTATACCTCCGTCACAATATTGCTTTCCATTTTCAGGATGTCATTTTGCCCGTCGCCATTGGGAGAGAAGCCGGTTGGGAAAAACACATAAGGCTGTTCGCAAGGTGGTGGCACCACTTTTAAGGTCACCTGTCCCGTTTTGGTGCAGCCATTTGGCAAAGTAGCCGTCACATAGTAGGTAGTAGTTTCCAATGGGTCGGCAATGGGGTTCGGGATATTGAACGCCGACAAGCTGGGGGCTTGTAGCCAGGAATAGGAAACTGCATCGGGCAAATCGGCTGTCAGTTGAGAAGCCTCCCCCCATTGAATCTCATCCGGCACCGCCAGCACGACCAGGGAGCCGGCAGTTTCCACCAATTGTACCTGAAAAATGAAGGTATCGCTGCAAACTGTGTTCGGCGCAGCGATGAGGGCAACATCATAAATCCCTGTGCTTGCATACGTATATATGGGCGAGTGGGCGACAGAGGTTTGGCTCAAGTCGTCGGGCCAATCAAAGTACCAGCGAAATGAGTTGCTGTTCTGGCTTTGGTTCTGAAACTGCACGGTCAAGGTATCACATACCACTTCCGGGATAAAAAAAGCAGCCGTCGGCAGCCCGCAATCCGCCACGTTGTATTGAAAATCGCGGCGCGTGGTAGAAATCAGGCTGTCGTTCCTGTACTCATCTACACAAACGCCGATTACAAAATTACCGATGGTATTGGGCACGCCCGTCATAAAACCGGTCAATGGGTCAATGACCAATGGATCGCCGCCCATGATATTCAACAGGTTATAAGGCGGATCAATCCATTGCAGCTCCGGATAAGGCGGTGGGTCGGGCGGGTTGGGCACTGCCCGCAAGGAATCGGGGCCGTTCAGGGGCGTGCACAAGCGGTAGCGCAGCGAATCTCCGTCCGGATCGGAAGCGGAATGGTCAAAATCGATGGGCTCGTGGACACAGATGGCCACAGGCGGCCAATTGGTAAAGGTGGCGGCGTTGTTGCAGGCCAGTTGTGCTTGCCCACTGAGTTCCGCTATAAAGCTGATGCCCGTGTTCAAGGGACTAGGGATGTTGCGGATGAGCCGGTTGCGACAACATCGTTGGTAAACAATGGTATAGCCATCTGGCCGATAGGGTAAGGTAACGAAGCGGCGATAAGTCGCTTTGTGGACGCACACGCCAGGTGGTACCACCAGGCATGGGTTACTCAATATGATCGGCAAGGTATCATTGGTGCTGTTGTCGTAGGGCAGCAGCATTTTTTGGAACAAAGAATCCGTACCCGATTTATACACGCCAACGATTGCCGGATCGTCAAACTCCGGCTGCCCATTGAAGCAATCCCGGTACACCGTGAGCGTGATTTCGTACATGTTTGTTCCCAGGCAGCGGTAGGTGATCTCGCCGCCCACAATATGGGTAGCGTGTGATTTTTGCCAAAAAACAAACAAGCAAAGCAGGAGCAGGGAGCTGCGGATGGTTCTCATAGGCACGAATTTAGGGAATGTACCAATGCCCCGGGCAAAATTAATTGGCAAGTGCCAGCTGCGGCAAATTAGGGATCAAGCATGTTTGCGCCGGCAGTTTGTGTCAAAAGGCTTGGCTACGAAAAACGAACCGATTTTAATTTCGTTCGAGTGCTTAGACCTTCCAGGTTTTGAAAAACTGGAAGGGCTTGGCCAAGAAAATCAAAATAAAGTTTGGCGACATTTTCAATTCTGACCCTTTTGCCCCCCCGCTTGGCTAATGAATCCGCCGCGTTGCCGCTAAAAACGAATGTACGGCGGATTTGAGCTGCGCGCCATCTACTGCCCAAAGGTTGTTGTGGCCGGCGCCGTGCACCGTCACCCAGCGCTTACCCTCGTTTTTCAGGGCTTCGTAATTGCGCTTGTTAAATTCCATGGGAATGCGCGGGTCGCGGTCACCGTGCATGAACAAAACAGGATGCTCAATTTTTTCCGCCGATACTACGGGCTTAACCGCAAAAGGGTCGAAGTGGGCAATCTCACCAGAGCGGCGCATTACCCGGTTGAACAGCCATTGAGGCCTCAAGCCCAACATGTAATCAGCGCCGTATTCGGCATAAACCTTCGTGTATTC
>CAYVPM010000144.1:0-6652 GCA_964453475.1 uncultured Saprospiraceae bacterium
CCAGCATTAACTGGCGTCCTCCAATTGCCCCTAACCTTCGCAACCAGCGATCTTTGATCAATATCAGCCGAGCCAACAAATCGTCCGGATTTTATAAGGTTGTCGCCGTTACCTTCTTCAAAATTGACATAGTGAACGTAGCCATGTTCGATTTTCCGACTGAAAACACGTATTCCAATGACAAAATCATTTCAGGAACCTTTTCAACCCTCAGCGACCAATCGCATGGAAACTTTTCAGCTTATTTTGTCATGAAAAAAGTAGAAGGAGAAAACATAACTACGGAAAGTAATCCAATTGAAAAGGTGCTTCAGGGCGCGAAAAGCAATGGCACCCTGGATTTATTGATTGCCTTACTAGAAATCAATGTCAAGAACTGCGTTGCAAACATCAATGAAAATGGAGCAAAAATGGAAGCTTTATTGATGGAAGCCAAAAAACAAATTACCCCAAAATCGAACCCGCCTTCCGAAAACTACCCGATGGGGTGGGAGTAACCCCCTGTCCCCTCAATTTTGGCTCCCTCAAACCTGCATGGAAACCAATGAGCCGGCCCCATCACCAATTAAAATTATTTTCCAAAAACATTTGGAAATCCAAACCCCGTCCATGTATCTTTGCCGCCGCTTAGAACGAAACGGGCATTGGTCAGCAAGTTTGAAGCATTATCACAAGGGCGCATAACTCAGTTGGTTCAGAGTGGCTGCCTTACAAGCAGCAAGTCGGAGGTTCGAGTCCTTCTGTGCCCACCTGAAAATCAAGGAGTTACAAACGGAAGTTTGTGACTCCTTTTTCATTTGTACACAATTTGCATGCAATACCTGGGCTTTTTTGACTTGATTTAGCCTGGGTCTCCCTGCAGAATAAAATTATGCACCTGCATCTTTTTTTCGAAGAGCATAAAGAAGTACTGCGCCGCAACTTCACGAACATCGAGTTGGGGCGTTTATACACTACAATACCCTTCCGGGAGCTGCCAGCCCCATTCAGAGCCTCTGCCCATCGCAAGCCCCATACAATACGCCCACTGGGCGCTGGACTTTTGTACGCTCAAAAACCGGTGCGTTCGCCAAGGTCGGAAAAAACAAAAACCGCCAACCGAATTTTATTCCGATTGGCAGTTTTGAAGCTTTTTACAGGGAGACCCAAAAAACTGCCAACCGAATTAGATTTCGGTTGGCAGTTATGACATCCATTAAAAGGGTACCTAAAATGAATACCCAATATCTATTCCACCCCACCAGACGCGTGTTTTCCCCTGTTCTCTTAATTCATAGGCTGCTGGTTTGTCGTAGTAATATAGCAAAAGTCCATTTCTACCCAATGTTTTTACAGGGAATAAAAAGCCTCTGAGGAAAATCCTGCACTTTTTGGGTTGATACCGAACTCCAAAATGAAGGAATTTGAATTTGGAATTAGTTGGTTCTCTCCAGCCTCCATGAAAGTAATCGGGTGTCTTTTCCCTGATAAAAAGATAGTCGCCGCCAAATTCTCCATAAATACCCTTCCAGCCAATACAAACCTTTAACCCCATTGGGATTGCAAATCCTCTTGAATAACTGTACTTCTCAAAACAGAACCCGGCATTGAGCCCGACCAGAATCGTACGGTTTTTAGTTAATGGCTGAAAGCGTTCGTAATTGACAGAATAATAGCCGGCAAATCCCAGGGCTTCCCCATAAACATTGTTCCGAAGGTTTTTTTGGGCATAGGCTTCATCATAAAGACAAATGCACCATAGCAGTACTTTAAGAAAAAATTTCATGGTTAAAGTTATCTGGTTATGAATAGTTTCGTGACAGTTTTTTTATTGGCCGTAGTCGATTGTTCAACTAAAAAGTAAAGCCCGGCAGGAAACATTTCTTTTAACTCCTGAATCAGGTTTTGGCGATCGTTGCCCGTTTTAACCAACTGCCCATAAACATTAAAGATATATATTGGATCAAAGGATTCTGCTGCTGCTTCGAAAGGAACCGTGTCTTCCGCTAAATGGTCCGTTTCCATGACCGGCAAATCCAGAATTGGCCTACTTGGTGTGCTCATTGGCATGACAGGTTCTGGAAGTTCTATTAATTTCGTGTAAATATCACTCAGCGTATCTAATTGTTTGGCACGAACATAAATCAAAAAAGGAGGAGTTCCCGGATCCAATTCTCCAAAATAATTGTACCCGTAGAAACTGGAGCCAGGCGTTGGGTTGATTACGGTATTCCAATATTCCTGATCATAACTCCATTCGTATGAATCTGCCGGTGCAGAGGTCTGCACTTTGAGTTGATAATTTGTTGAGGAGGGTATTCTCTCTACCAGGACATCGGTCGGTGGCATTAACAACCCTGATGGGCACCACCAGCACTGTCCTGAAGGAACATAAACGTTTTCACAATAGGTTGGCGATTCCCCATAATTATTCAGCGCACGTACGCAAAGGTTGACATAATATGGTTGTGATAGCGGCACAATCACGTGGGTATTCCAGATATTATAGGATCCTTGCGGTAGATTTTGAACGGTTTCCCAGGTTTGCCCCGCATCACTGCTCCATTGATAAGCTGTTGTACCCGCATTTTTCCAAACCCCAGGCCTTAAAATGCCATTGTTGTCTCTGAGCAGGTAAATATGGGTTGGTGTAGCGGGGTTTCCTTGGCCTAATACCGTAATATTCAAGGTTTTAGTTTCTGTTCCGCCACAAGGCAAGAGGATACTCAAGGGGATTGAGTAGTTGCCCGGTAGTGTTCCAGGTTGTAAAGTAACCCACCATCTCGAGCAGTTACAATCAATCAAACCATTCGGATTAAATTCGAAATTGAAAAAAGGAGTTGATGCCCATTGATATGTTACGCCCGGATAATAATCTACTTCAACATTTTTTCCACCCGACTGGGTGCAAAGCGTCATATTAGTTGTTTTCATTTTTATAGCTTCAACGGTGTTTTTTCGGTATAATCGGACATAGTCAATCAGCATGTCTTTCGACAAATCGTTACAATCGGAAGGGTTTCCGGAAACAAGAGAGGAACTTTCTCCAAAGCGAATATTAAAAGGAAGTGGTGCTTAAAGTATGAAATTGGATTATTGGGAATAAGTGGGGCGAAGTTATAAACTGCATATTGTACCCCGTTTAAGTACATTTTCATTTGTGAATCAGTCAATTCAATACCGTATGTGAGAAATTGTTCATGTAAATTTACATCATCCCCTTCTTCATCTCGAAAAACAAAGGATTTTGGATCAGTATAGTGAGAAGTCTCATACGAGTGGCCATAGTGGAGGTTAGCCCCTAATTTTGTTTCATCCAAATATCCTGTTTCAAACATATCGATTTCAAAAAAACGCCCATTGCCAGGTGTGCCGGCCACGCTGCCATACAGCCAAAAGCTGGAAGCCGTTCCACGGAAATAAGCAACTTTTATCCTTGCCTCAAGATAGGAATTGCTGTACATTTTCCAATGCCTCATTCCTCCAGGATAATTATTGAATGTTTTAACCTCTCCCCCTGAAAAGTCGCAGGCATTCATATCCTCTCCTTCTCGTACCCGCAAGTGCAATTCTCCGTTACTAACAAATGAATTGGAGGCATTGACGACAGTTTTATATGGTTCTTCGCAAAACCCGTCTTGGCCATAATTTGGCTGATCATCCCCGGGAGAAGAAATATCCCAAGAATCTGAATTAAAGGAATTAAACTCATCCTGAAATATCAAACGGTATCCAATCTTAAAATTACAGCTTCCAGTCGGAGGAAGCGTTGGATCAATTGTTATGGGAGTTTGCGCTTTAAGCGTGCTCAAGAGCAATAAAACTGGCAAAAAGGATGCAATTTTTTTCATAAGATGGTTAGTTAAGTTTTTGAGAGACGTGTGAAGGTTTTTAGTCGTTGAAAAACAAGTGGAACTTCCCTTGACTACAAAAGAGCCAAGAGCGCACAGGTAAGAGAATGGAAGACCAATGAGATTAAAGCGTGTGGGGCCATTTACATGGCGTGGCACAGGGAACATTGTTGGCCAACGGATTGAAATTCGCCAAGTTTATCTCTTTCGTAGCAGACATAAAGGCGATAATGAAAAAGTCAGGTTAAGGGGTTTCTTAAAACCATTTTGCTACATTAAACTCCAATATTGAATGTAACTAATTGAATATTAGTAATAAATCCCAGGAACAATAAGTTGATACAGTTAACAAAGTTCGTTCGAGGCTCTCGATTTCCCTAATTTTTGATTGATTATTTATTGTTAAATTTTGTTTTTGATAGATTGTTTGGAACATTGAGCATTTGCCCCCCCCCATTACAGAATAAGATTTGGATAAAAAACAGAATTCGTGTAATAACAGATAACACCATTCGTGTCCGATATATGAAATTTAACTCCCGGATACTTTGGGAAGCAGTTTTTGCTTGATGGCACGGTTGAATAATGCCCGAAGTGTCCGCAGTCCTACGCTCAGTCCGTTTACAGAATTGCCTTGGAAGATAGTCAACGCAAAGTGGTTATGAATGACGAAATGCTACAATCATCTTAAGATCAAGCATTTGTTTCACTCAAATCATTCAGAATCACTTTAATCACAGTAGAGATACCAGGCTTCGTATTTTTTTAGCCAGGCATACGTGACCTGTTTTAGGGGCAAATCCTTGCTCTTTGCAAAAGTTCGGACGCTTTGCACCATGGTTTCGTGCACCCGCGCATTGCCATGTTTTTGGGCTTGTCGAAGTTGTGCGATGATTTCCTCGCCAAAGTCCAGGACCATTGTCTCGGTATGTTTTTGAGGCACAAAATTTTTGAGGTCTTCCAAAGAGAGCGTACTCTTGTAAAAAAATTTGTGCTGACAATCAAAGCTATTCAGTCCTTTTTAAACTTCCCTTACCCGAAAACTTTTCATACACCCACTTCACCAAAGCCTCAATAGTTCCTTTTCTCTCCGATTCGAGTAACTTTGCGCGCCTTTGGGAAATATCTCAATGCCATTGCCATGAAAAAATTCTGCTTTAGCCTGATCGTTGCCGCTGCCCTTGCCCTATGGAGCTGCGGAAACACCGATACCAAGGCCGACGACAAGCTGCTGGCCAAGGTGTACAACAAAAACCTGTACCTCTCCGCGTTGGACGGTGTGGTGCCAGAGGACGTGTCTAAAGAGGACAGCGCGCTCATGGTGGACGCTTACGTGCAGCGCTGGGCGCGGGAGCAATTGCTCATGTACGAAGCCGAGCGCAATATTCCCAAGGATTTAAACATTGATGAACTGGTGCGCAACTACCGTGCAAGCCTGGTGCGGTACAATTTTGAGGAGCAACTTATTGCCGAAAAACTGGACAGCATCGTCGCAGAGCCGGAATTGCAGGCTTATTATGAAAACAACAAAGACCAGTTCCAGTTGGAAAGCATGATCCTGAAATGTTTGCTGCTGAAATTGCCCGGCAGCGAGCCCGACAACAATTTTAACAAGCTCTGGAACAGCCGAAACCCGGCCGATGAAACAAAACTCAAGGCCTTGGCCGAGCAAAAAGCCGTTCTGGCACTGCTCGACCGCAATAAATGGTATAAATTGGATGAGATAGCCGCGCTTTTGCCCAAAGGCACGTTAACTTCCGACAACATCGGCTCCCGTCGGGAAGGCACCCTCAAAGACGGCGACTTCCGGTATTATTATCGGGTGCTCGAGACAGCCCAGGGCAAGAGTACTGCGCCATTTGATTATGTAAAACTTCAAGCCAGCCGGATCATCCTGCACAAACGAAAGCAAGACCTCCTCGAACGCTGGAAAGAAGACCTCTACCAAAGAGAACTGAAACGCGAAAACATAATAATTCGATAATTAGATAATTGGATAATGTGATAATGACCAAGCGCTATGCCAATTATCACATTATCGAATTATCACATTAGCAAATTAGCAAATTATCACATTAATTCCTTTGATGAAACATACTATTCGAATTGCCCTTTTCTCCCTGTTTATGCCCCTCCTTTTGGCGGCCCAGAACGAAAAAGCCGTCATTGACAGGGTAGTGGCAACCATCGGCGGCGAAATAATCCTGCTAAGCGAAGTGCAGGAGCAGTTTAACTACGCCAAACAACAGGACCCCAAAATCGGGGCAGAGTTCCAATGCGTGTCGCTGCAAAATCTGGTGGTGCAAAAACTGCTGGTCAACCAGGCAAAACTCGACTCGGTAGAGGTGAAAGACGATGAGGTGGAAAACCAGCTCAACGCGCGCATCGACCGCCTGATGCTTTATTTCAACCAAGACCCAAAAGCCATTGAGGAATTCTACGGCCAAACCATAGACCAGATCAAATCCCAAACCCGGAGCGACATGCGCAACCAGCTACTCGCCGAGCGCATGCAAGGGAAAATTACCGAAAAAGCCACCATTACCCCTGCGGAAGTAAAAGTCTTTTTCAAAAACATACCCAAAGACTCCCTACCCTACTTCAATGCCGAGGTTGAAATTCGGGAAATCGTGTACAAACCCGAGATCGATCCCGCGGAAAAAGCCAGCGCATTGGCCCGTACAGAAGACCTGCGGAAAAGGATAGAGGCCGGCGAAGACTTTGCCACCTTGGCCAAAAAGTTCAGCGACGACCCTGGCAGCGGCGCGCAAGGCGGCGACCTGGGCTTCGTGAAACGCGGCACCTTCGTCCCGGAATTCGAA
>CAYVPM010000145.1:0-6640 GCA_964453475.1 uncultured Saprospiraceae bacterium
TGCTCGCGCCTGATTCGCCGTTGCTCCAGGCATAGGTTTCCGCCCCGCTGGCCGTGAGGGTAGCCGATTGGCCCGCGCAGATGATTGCATTACCGACACTGACTTCCGGGATTGGGTTGACGGTAACTTCCGTGCTTACAGGGGCAGCAGAAAAGCCGGCAGTTTTTCCAATGACAGTATAAGTTGTTGTAGCGCTTGGGCTCACGGTAATGGTATTGCCGGTTTCCCCGTTGCTCCATTGATAATACATAGCGCCCGAAGCTGTCAGCGTTGCAGATTGTCCGGGGCAAATACTGGCGCTGTTTACAGTAACAACGGGTGTTGGAACGCTCGTCGGGCAACCACCGGGGAAATACAAATCGATGATGGCTTGCATCGATTGTTGTGCCAGTGCGCCATGGGTTTCATTGTATTGAGGCAGCCAGATGTTGTACCAGCCGGAGCCATAATCCGGGTGACCGCCGGCGGGTACAGAGCCGCCAAAAAAGGCATTTGCATGGGCTTGAAATTGGGCATTATTCAGCGGAATAATGGATTTGTAATGCGTCAAGCGCTCGCAAACGAGTTTCGAGGGTTGCAAACCTTCTGCGTCTAAGGCTGATTTCAATACTGCCTGGTTTTTAGGATGTACCCCCCAGAAATGGACCAATGGCCGCATATCTGCTCCGGTAGTTTTTGAAAAACGCAAAATCCGGCTGTCGACATCCGTGAGGCCGTCGCCAGGCGCCTGGTTGATGAAATCCAGTTGCTCTTTTTTATGAAACGAATCGATGACCTCCCAGCCAAAAAGCGCAGCCATTTCAATGTATTTTGCATAACCGCGCTGCTGGTACCGCACCTCATCCTTGGTGGTATTGGAGATATCCATTGGGTTGCCGGCTCTAAAATTGGGTGTTACCATCCAATTAAGTGCCGCCTGGTCGCGGGTAATGTAGGGATGGTTGCCAAAGGATTTGCCCAGCGCCGAATCAATGCCCATGCCGTACAAGCGGTTGTAGAGCGCTGCGGCCGGCACATTCACCGCGGCTTCCGTTTCACCGGGGAATTTGCTGAACAATTGGGCATGCCCCATTTCATGGAATTCTGTTTCCCAAAATCCAACGCCGGGCCGTATCAGCCAATGGTTTTTATTGCCATTCTCAACCTGTGAAGGATTGTAGGTATTGTTGACCTGCGGGTTTCCAATGCCGTAAAAGCCGTTGTATTGAATGCCCACATCTACTTGTAAATAAAGCTGGATGTTATTGGGCGTAAGGGGCTGTCCAAGCAGCTTTGCAACCACATCCATTCGATTGTTCCAATCCTGCATGAGTGTCACTGGGTCGCTGTAATTATAGATCCATTTGGTCGGTACTTGCATCATGTACTTATCGGATGCGAAATCGGCCCATGGCGCCGGGTTGCTGCGCTGGGTAGTTTGCCAGTCCTGAAGGGAAGTCGTGGATGCACTTTGCGCGGAGAAGAATGGCGCCGGCACCACATTCGTCAGTTGAATGTCTGCAATGCCTTCCGTTGCCAAATACGGCACAACGACATAAATCCCTCCGCCAAAAGGATTGATGATTTGGGTGATGGTATCTTCGATCGGGAAGGTATTCGTTACCCTGAAAAACCGACCGACTTGACCAGCCGAGCCGCGGTTCACGGTATGGGCGCCCACAAGAATTCTAAAACCTTTATTGACCAGTCCCGGAGGAACTTTTACCGTGCCGACTTTTCCAGGCGACAGATAGTACCCTGTTGGCCGCCTGGCCGGGGCATCCGAGAATGCCGTTCCCTTGCCATATTCCGGGGGTAAAGAAGCCTTGATTTTTGCCGTATAGGTAGTCGAAGAATCGATTGGGTTGGGGCAGATTCCCGGGAAATAATCGGCAGTTTTAAATTTCCGGTTGGCGAGCAGGTTTATATATTTTGAAATATTAACAGGCGTATATACATGATCAAAAACACCTTGCTGCACGACAAACACCGCCCTGGCCAGCTCCTTTCCATCCAATGCGTCGAAATTATTGGGGAAACCGTTTTGGGTGGAGGCATTAAAAAAAATAGGGCCTTTGATCGTTTCATAACAGTCGATGATATCCAAAGCCATCGCCACCATTGATCCGGTGTCTGCTACTGAAAAAATGTTTTGCTGGATCGAATCGCTTAGATTGTTAAGCTGTTGACCGCTTAATTGGAGAACGCCCGTGATTTGCCCTTTTAACTGCTGAAAAGCAGCTTCGAGCGATACGAGGCTTCCCTCGCTGCTGGCGATTTTATAATACCCGGATTTGACTACGCCAGGCGCAGGGTCGCCAAAAGTGGTGTTGTTAAAGGTGATTGTACCGGTCTGATTGTAGAGGTACGAAAACGAATTGTTTCCCCCATAAGCCACATGGCTTAAGCCAGGCAATGTAAAGGACTGGTTTTCAGAAGCACACCAGGTGTAGCCGGGAGGGCCTTGGGCAAAGACACCCTGGGCGGATAAAAAGAAACATAGCGTAAACACGGCTAAGGCTCGCTGAATGTGCGCTGTTTGCGGGTGTGCTGAAGAATGTACCATTGTTGTGCAAGTTGAAGGCGGTGGGCGGTTGAAGAGAATATGGTTCAGGATGCAAACATAGCATTCGTGTGGGCTTTATTTATTGGTTTTTTGTGGGTTTGTCGGTTGCGCATTGGGAAACGGCTTACGTGGTGTTCTGGCCTGTAGCGCTTGATGGGTTCCTCTAGAGCAAGTGCGAAGCAAAAACGCAATTTCAAGGGGCAGCGGTAGGTGTTTTCACTGGCGGTGTACGGGTTTGGCATGATGCCCTTTGTGAAAGGGCAAATTTTAGGGTGCGGGGCTTTTTGTGGAGTAGTTAATTTTTGTTGGGTAACTGTACTGGTGGTGGTGGCTTTTTTAATCCTGATCATTGCTTTACAATGAGTGTTTTGTGCAAAGCTATTTCAGGACAATGCACTGCTTTATAGCTCACAAAGCCTAGCATTTATAGCTCAAACTATCGCGTTTTTGAGCCGTATTTTTTCTTTTTTTGAGCTTCAAGTTAAAGTTGGCCTTTTTTGAAGCCTGTTCCCTTCCTGTTGAGATTTCAAGGAATACTGGACAGCTCAAATTTCAGTTATTGCAAAAAATGTAAAAACTACCCAAAGTATACCAGGATTTGGGTGGATTTGGGTGGATTTGATGGATTGATGGATTGATGGATGCTGAAAAATTGATTTTCAATAGATTGCAAACATTCAATTTTCACAACCACTTTGCGTTGGCCATAAAATTTATCAACAATTCAGAAATTCCGAACACTTGTACTTTTAGCAACTGTTCGGCTGTCATACTAAAGCTGGATCGGAGACAGGTTGGGTTCTGCTGCTGTATTCTTTATCGTCTGGACCTGGATTTGGGGGGATTATAGGATTTTAGGATCTATCTTTTCGATCAGGTTCGGTTTGAACTTGCTATTTTCCAGACGTTTGAACGTGAGGCTAATACTTCCAAAATTAATGAGCAAGCCAACTTCCATATTATAGGCCTCCAGATAATTTTTGGCTTGCGCCAAGTGTGCGTTTTCAAGTTGAATAACTGCTTTCAATTCTACCATAATGAGGTTTTCAATGAAAAAATCGACCCTGCGTGTGCCGATATTGTATTCCCCATAAAAAATGGGCATCTCCATTTCCCGGATAAAGGGAAGCTCTTGTTTTGCCAATTCGATAGCCAATGCTCGTTGGTAGATGACTTCTTGAAAGCCGTTGCCCAATGTGCTGTGAACTTTCATGGCACAGCCGATTATCTTGCGGGTTGTTTCTTCGTATTTCATGGTTTTGCGGGTTGTTAATTTGTCTGGACCTGGATTTGGGGGGATTTTTAGATTGTAGGATTTTTAGATTTTGGGATTCTAGATTTTGGGATTTTTAGATTGTCATATTTAAAGATACGGAATTTTCATCAGAAAAAATCAAAAATATAAAATCCCAAAATCCCCAAATCTAGAATCCTACAATCTAAAAATCCCCCCAAATCCAGGTCCAGACAAATTACCCAAACCACCACCGCAACACCATTGCTTTGCCGTCACTTTCCAATACAAAACTTCCCAAAAATATTCCCCAACAAATCCTCCACCCCAATCTCCCCCGAAATCTCGCCCAAATACGACAGCGACCGCCGGATATCCTGCGCAATAAAATCGCCCGTGATCCCCGTATCCAGCCCCCGAAGCACGTCAGCAAGGGCCGCATCTGCCCGGCGCAGCGCATCGTGGTGGCGGGCGTTGGAGACAATTACGGCGCTGCCAGAAACACCAGCCGTTGCTTCATCGCCAACTGTCATTCGAAACAAGCTTTCCTTCAAGTACTCGATATTCATCTGGTTCTTTGCCGACACCGGAATAAGGAGTTCGGAATTGGGA
Organism: uncultured Saprospiraceae bacterium; assembly: GCA_964453475.1. GTDB lineage: Bacteria > Bacteroidota > Bacteroidia > Chitinophagales > Saprospiraceae > M3007. The sequence goes on from CAYVPM010000145.1 coordinate 4,392, forward strand.
ATGCGGAATGCGGAATTGGGCGCGCTGAGCTTGGCATCATGCGTCCCCATATGCTCATCCTCCGTTCCTGATGCTGTATTCCGCATTCCCAATTCCGCACTCCGCATTCCGGATTCCGCACGCAGTAAATAAGGATGGATGTCCGGCAGGGTTGGATCAAGCAGCCACGCCGTGTCAAACTGCGGGTTCCGATCCATTTTATTGCACACAACGAGGTATCCTGGGGCGTTGTTTCTAGTGGTGTTTTCACCGCGAACAGTGTTCCGGGACACAAGGGCGGCCAGATCGTCGTGTACATCCTGGAGCGTCATGCCGCCTGCCACATCCCACACATACACCACAATAGCCGCCTGCTCAATTTTCTCCATCGTGCGCTGCACCCCGATCGTTTCAATGGCGTCCTGCGCCTCGCGGATGCCTGCCGTATCGACCAGCCGGAACTGTACTCCCTTGATATTCAGTACTTCTTCGATGGTATCACGGGTGGTGCCCGGAATATCCGACACGATGGCGCGCTCTTCGTTGAGCAGGGCGTTGAGCAGGGTCGATTTGCCGGCATTGGGCCGCCCGGCAATGACGGTAACAACACCTGTTTTCAAGGCATTCCCAAGGGCAAATGAAGCAATGAGGGGCTGCAAATGGTCACGAATTTTGCGCACCAACGCCTTCAAATCCTCCCGGTCGGCAAATTCTACGTCCTCTTCCCCAAAATCGAGTTCCAATTCGACCAGACTGGCAAAATGGATCAATTCCTCGCGCAACAACTGAATCTCTTTTTTGAAACCGCCGCGCAACTGATTCAAGGCCACACTATGGGCCGCCTCGGTTTCGGATGCGATCAGATCCGCCACCGCCTCGGCCTGACTCAAATCCAGTTTCCCGTTTAAAAAAGCGCGCAAGGTGTACTCCCCAGGCGTGGCCATGCGCGCACCCATCTGTAAGCACAACGCGATGATCCGCTGCTGGATAAACGGCGAGCCATGACAACTCAGCTCCACGGTCTCCTGACCCGTATAGGATTTGTTTTCATGGAAAATAGTCACCAACACCTCGTCAATAGCCTGCCCATCCAGCGATTCAATCCGGCCGAAATGCGCCGTGTGCGATGCCTGCCTGGCCAATATTTTCCCTTTAAAAATCAGATCTGTCAAGGCAATGGCGCCCGGCCCGGAAAGCCTTATTACCCCAATAGCCCCCACTCCCGGCGGCGTAGCAAGGGCAACAATGATGTCGGAAAGGTCGGAAACACGCATTTATGAGAGATGAGATATGAGTGATGAGATATGAGATATGAGATATGAGTAGGCACAACGTTGGTGCATTGGGATTGGTTTAGTTTTCCAGCATTTTACCCGGAGGCGGTGAATAGGGGCTGGCAAACCCATTCAAAACGAAGAAAAATGATGCGCCCATTCCGAAATCCGAAATCCGCATTCCGCAATCAGTTTCTAATATCGTCTCCCCAGCCCAATTTTTCCCGGATGGTGTTCAGGAAGGTAACATCCTGGAGTTGAATGAGTTTGATGCCAAAGTCGTTTTTGCGCACGGCGATCTGGTGGTGGGCGCCCACGAGTTCGAAGCGGGAGTCGAGGGTGCAGATGAAATTTTCGGCGCGACCTTCTATTTCGAATGAAATGACGGATTCGTCGGAGAGGACGATGGGGCGCACGTTGAGGTTGTGTGGCGCTACGGGCGTGATGATGAAGTTGCCGGAATTGGGGAATATCACCGGGCCGCCGCAGCTGAGCGAATAGCCGGTGCTGCCCGTGGGTGTAGCGATGATGATGCCATCGGCCCAGTATGAATTGAGGTAATCTCCATTCAGGAAGGTATGGATGGTTATCATGGAAGATGTATCGCGCTTGAGCAGGGTGCAGTCGTTCAGCGCAAAAGGAAGTTCCCCGAAAATGGCCGGACTGCTTTCCAGGTAAATCATGCTCCGCTCTTGTACCTGAAACTGGTTGGCAACCAATTTCTGGATGGAAGTTTTGACGTACAGTTTATCGATGGTGGCCAGAAAGCCCATGCGCCCAAGGTTGATGCCCAACATCGGCACCCCCGAATCGCGCACCAGCGTTACGGCGGCCAACATGGTGCCGTCGCCGCCCATCACGATGACAAAGTCGATGCGCTGCACCTTGAAATCCTCGTAATTGTCGAAAGGCTCCACCCCGGCAGGCAACTTGACCCGCTTTCGGATATCCTTCAAATATTGGCCGTAGACACTGATAGCAACCCCTTCCGCCACC
>CAYVPM010000146.1:0-6597 GCA_964453475.1 uncultured Saprospiraceae bacterium
TCCGTTCACGTCACCGATCTTCATACCGTAGAAGTCCTGGCCGGTCACATCCGGGCCGGTCACGTTCACCGTGATATTTTCCGGGAATGCCGGCACGGTTGTAGGTGGTGTTACCGGCATTACATACGTCGTTGGCGTGAAGCGCCAGAATACATTGAAAGTAGCGAGTGCAACGGCGTTGCCCGAAAGTGACTGCAAAATCAAGTTGGCATCCTGTGACGTGATGAAACCATTACGGTTCACGTCGGCAGCCACTTTTTTGTACGGATCGGTTATCACGTTCGTGCCTGCGATATGCTGTTGTATGGCAGTCGCATCGGCAGAAGTCACCCCATTAAAGCGGTTGATATTCTTCACCGGCGTAATGGTATGGACGCCCAGCACATTCGTGCTCAAACTGTAATTGCCTGCAAGGTCTGAAAGCGTGCTACCCAGGTTCAACATGCCAAAAGTCAACCTGACAGTGGCATCTTTCACACCGGAAGTTTTGTTGTGCTCCCAGATAATACGGCCTGAAATGGTTGTGCAGTTGACATTCACCACGAAGGAACAGGTAGCAGTGTTGCCAACCCAATCCGTAACGGTGTAAGTAACGGTCGTTTCACCTTCCAGGAAAAGCCTGCCATCTACAGAGCCAACACCAGAGCTGTTGCCTGTGAAGAAGCCGGACAAAGTGTAGGACAGCGATTCTCCATCACAGTTGTCGTCAAATGCCGGTGTCAAGCCAGATCCCAACCAGGCACAGGAATTGTTTTCCACAACCCCTCCGGCCTGGTAAACCGGGTTCGGACAGGTAATCGTTGGCGGCGTGACATCCTTCACCGTGATAATCTGTGTCAAAGGCTGGGCGCCATTGCCGCAATTGTCCTTCAACTCCCAGGTACGGGTGATGATGTACTTCTCCTGGTTCTGATTGCCCGGCGTTACCACATCGATATACTGTGGAACATTCATGCCCAGCGAGCAATTGTCGTTCATGTTGAAGGCGTTGCCCGTTACCCCTGGAGAGGCATCATATACACAACCAGCATTAACATTGATGGTGATATTCGCCGGTGCATTGAATGTTGGCGGAATATTGTCCACAATGTTGATGGTATGCGATACATAAGTGGTGTTGCAGTAATCATCCGTTACGGAATACGTACGCAACAATATCAGCGGATTACCTGGGCAACCAGCGCCACCATTGCTGGTATTGGAAAACAGGGCAATGGTTGGTGAGCTGTCACAATTGTCCATCACACCTGTAACCAGGTTCAAGTCTGGCGCCGGAATCTGTGTGCTGCAATTCAAATTCGTAGTAGAAATTGAATTTACGGTCGGTGCTGTCAGGTCTTGAACCGTGAAGGTCGCCGTCGTTGTAGCCATGTAGCCACAATTGTCGGTTGCTTTAAAGGTAACCGTCACCGACTTTGAATGGGTCATACAATTGATCGGTCCGAAGACAATCGGATCTGGGGTGTATGTCCACACAACGCCATTGCCCGTAGCTATCGCGCCGCCATTGTTGGCCAGCCAGGCAGCCAAGCCTGACGCCTCGTTGCTGCAATCCACCGTTTGGTTAGACGCTGGGGTAGTGATGGTTACCGCAGAGCCTGTACCGATACAGATGTTGTTATACACCACGGAACTTGAATTGCCACAGCCATCTGTTACCGTCACCGTAATGCTTGCAGGGCAGGTGCCTGTCGTGCTGGCGCTGATGCTCAAACCGCCAGGACAATTGTCCGTGCTGGTAGTAGCAGCCATGGCAGCTGCTTCTGCCGTGGTTATATCCGGGTAACAGCCAGGTATAGTACCTTGAGTCAACATCGGACCTGTGCCGTCTATAATGGTATAGAACGTGTAAGAAGCCTGGTTGCCAGCGCAATCCGCCACCGTTACAGTCACTTCGGCCTCACATGTGCCCACTGTTGACACTGAAATATCAAGGTCTTCGTAGGGTGAGCAGTCATCGCATGGAGAAATGGCTTCCAGCGCATCAGCTTCGGCTGCAGCCGCATTTGGATAGCAACTTTCAGGCAGTACCGGGTCGTCCCCCATTCTTTGTACGCAGAATATTTGAGGCGCAGTATTGTCGATGATGTGATAGATGCAAACAAACGGTTCTTCCTGCACGTTGCCACAAGGGTCGGTCAGTTGGAACGACACCGTAATGGTGCGGTCGCAAAGCTCCTCGTCGTATACGTTTTCGATACTCAACACCTTGATAATGATGGTGGAGGGATCAGCACAATTGTCGAAAACACAGCCAGCCAATGAAGGGACTTCAAAACCGGCTACATTCCAGGTGGTATTGATGTCGATAATTTGGTTGACAACCAAGCCAGTCAGCTCGGCATCAATCGGACAGTCGTAGCCGTCGTAGGTTGTCAAGGTCAAAGGCATAAACTGACAAATCGGATCGAAAGTCGGCGCTTCGTTGTCGAACAAAGAAATAACCTGGGTGAAGGTTACACTGTTGTTACCACAAGCGTCGGTGGCAACCCAGGTGTTGGTAATGGTGCCTTCGCTGGGGCAGTCGCCGCCAGGGACAAATATACCTTCTGTTTTTTCAATGATTACATCGCCCGGGCAGTTGTCGGTTGCTGTGGGCGCCAGGCTATTGGCGAATACCAGCGCTGCGCCATCACTGCAAGAGATGGCCACATCTATGCCAACCGGGAATGGTAGCTCTTCAGGGGTGTTCCACTCCGGTGGGGTTTTGTCAATAATCAAATATTGGCAAACAAATGGATCTGCTGCATTGCCACAGGCATCTGCAATTTGGAAAGTGGCTGTGATAAGCTTCGAGCAGCCTTCTTCGTAGTTTTCATCTTCTGCATAATCTACACTGACCAAAGTGATCCTGATCTCTTCCAGGTCGCTGCAATTGTCTATGACGCACAACTCAAGATTGGGGATTTCAATGCCGGCTACAAACCAGGTCTGCAATGGGCTGATGGTTTGGCCCACTTCCAGACTGATGTCTGCATCTGCAGGACAATCGGCGCCGTTCTCTGTCGTCAACTCAAGCGGAGGCATGAATTGGCAGCCAAAATTCACCACAGGCGCTAGGTTGTCCACGATGGTTATTACCTGGGTAAATACTGTTGTAGCAGTATTGTTGCAGAAGTCAGTAGCCGTCCAGGTATTGGTATAGGTGCCTTCTTGAGGGCAGTCCTGGCTGGGCACAAAATTACCGGTTGTTTTTACCAGCACTACTTCGCCGCAGTTGTCGCCAGCTTCTGGTACTTCCCGGAATGCATCCACATAATTCGGATCGTCACAGGAATAGGTGCGGTCAAGTTCATCGGCCGGTGTGATCCATACGGGCGCTTCATCATCATTTACCGTAATTTCCTGCACGAAATCTGCTGTATTGCCGCAGGCGTCCGTCAAACGGTAGGTACGGTATATAATGCCTGGGCAAGAGCTGGGCCCTAAATCGCCTTCCCAGGTTGGTGTAAGCACCTCGCTGCAATTGTCAGATCCTACAACAGCTTCTGCATCAGGAGCATCCACGTCATCGACGCATGCATAGCTGCTGAGTACAGGCGGGAAGGAGACCAATTGCGGTGGTACATTGTCGATAACGATGCCCGAAAAAACGATAGAGGCACTGTGTCCACAGCGATCCGTGAACGTAATGGTAACTGTGCCATCCATGCAGCCGTCGTTTGGCGTATCTTCAACAAATACCGGATCTGCCGATGCGATCAAATCTTCATACGATGTGCAATTGTCTTCTACATTGGATGCTGCGATCAGCGCCTCAAATGCGGCTGCTTCGCTCATGAAACAGGTTGGATGACCTTCATCAGGGAAAACCGTTGGGGCTTCATCATCTATGTGCACATCTGTGTAGGTAATTTCGGATGAGTTGCCGCAGAAGTCTGTAACCACCACCAGGATTTCGGCAGGGCAGCCACCGCTTGTAAATGCTTCAATTTGCAAGCTACCTGGACTGCCGCAATCATCGCCAACATTTGCCAGTGTTTCGGCAATGGCTGCAGCTTCTGCTTCTTCTACCGTTTCAAAGCAGTTGCCATTTTCAATGGAAAGTGCATCTGGTGAAGCAGAAATGATGGGTGCTGTGCCATCTACCCGTGTGAGGTAGCTAAAAGTGCTCGATTTGCCACAAGCATCCGTGACCGTAACGTCAATGGCCAGGGCGCAATGTGAGCCGGAAAATACAGCAGTGTACACCAGATCTTCCGGATCTGTACAATCGTCGTTGCCAACGGTTGCCAAAATGGCTGCTTCCACGGCGTATTGGTACACACCGTAAGGGTTCAGTTCTTCTGACGGTTCGTAACAGTCGTCTATTGGGCCGACATCTGCGGTGGGCGCTTCGGTGTCAATCACGGTCATATAATCGACATTGGCAATGTTGCCGCAAGCATCCGAAACGATCAGGTGGATGGTAACCTTACAGCCATCATACGTAGGTACTGTGCCTAGGCTCACGGTGATGCCATTGAATGGCGTACAGTTGTCAGCCTTTGTTTGATTCGCGATGGCAATTGCCGCTGCTACCGCCTCGGCTTCTGTCTGATACCAAAGCGCCATGCCTGACGTGCTTACCGTCGGCGCTTGGTTGTCCAGCATCGTAATGGTCTGCGTCACGGTGGTGGTATTGCCGGCTACATCGCTTACTTCGTAAGTGCGGGTGATGATTTTTGGCGTGATGCCGCAGCCAGAGCCGCCGTCGTCTGTATCACTTACCCAAACCACGGAAAGCGGCCCGGGGCAATTGTCCATTTCACCAACGACAACCAAGGGGTCTGGCGCCGGTGCAGGCATACAAGATTGAACTATTGGTCCAGGGTTGCTGGCGCTAGGCGGCGTTTGATCAATGGTAACCGCAAACGGATAGCCGACACTGGTACATCCATATTGGTTTTTAATGACCAGCGTTCCGTTGTACATGCCTGCAGGCAGCCCTGTTGGAACGACCAGTACTATATAACCGGCCATCAAATCAAGCGTTCCGCTGACCATAGGCGGGAAGCCGGCCATTTGTGCGGCGCCGTCGTAGGTAATCATGTAATCGGTGGCGTTGCCTATAAGCCCGGAGAAGGGCAAATTGGCAGTTCCCTCATTCGGGCAAATCTGCGCAACGGGGCCAACCGATGTGAGCGAAAGCGGCACAATTTCAATGGTGACTCCTGAGGAACTTACAGGAACCTGGGAGAAATTGCTATTGTAGGCATCACGAGGGTTCGGAACATCTGTAATAAGGGCGTTAGAAGGCCCGGCTGCCCCGATCGCACGCAAGGTATAAGTCATCAAAACAGTACCATCCGGCAAACTTGCGCTGAATGGATCAGCATTGTCAAACCAGAGGAAAGCCAACTGGCCCAAGCCAGTTCCGCCAAGCGGAATCGTCGGCACACTGCCGTCGATGGCGGGCGCCGTATGGCCAACATACTGGAATTTTGTGGGGTCCCAGTTGATGCTGAAATCAAGGCTGTTAATGTCCTGGAAATTGGATACCTGGACATCAACGGTAATCTCACTGCCACAGCCAACCATGCTGGAACCTTGAATCAGGGACGTAAGCGTAAGGGGTTCCAGCACATTGATAACATGGGTAGCCGAAGACGTACAGCCCGCATCGTCAGTGACGGTATAGGTAATGGTCACAGGGCCGCCGGCAGTTACACCGGTAACCAGGCCATTTCCATCCACTGTAGCGAGGGCGGAATTGGACATCCAGGAAGTTGAGACAAGCGAGGCAGGAAGCATCACATTATCTGTCCCTGTCAACTGAATTTGCGCGCCGGCATGTACCGTGGCAGGGCCTGTGATGTTCGGGGTCGACGGCGGCACCACGGTTACGACAACCGTGATTGGGTCGCCAAAACAATCATCGGCATTGAAGGCGTCGCTTGGGCCTGAAGCGCGTGGAGTAATGGTATAAGTGGCCGTTTGCGGGCCATTGCCCGGTATATTCAGTGTCAAATTTTGGGCAATATCAAGCGCACCATTGAGGTTCATGCCAAAATCGTCATATATATCGATAAATCCGTTTGAAGCGCCAGAAATGCCTGGAGCGACAACAGTCCACTCTATGCGCACTGGATAGCCAGCCGTGCCAGTATTGGTGGAGGGCAAGCTGCTGGCATGCAGTTGAACGTCCAAAGCAGTATTATTCCCGTCACAAATAAGCTTGTTTGCTGTTTGCGCCAGCCTAGGTTCAGGATAAACTTGTGTGTTTTGCCCCACGACATCTGCCGTATTGCACACATCCGCGTCGACATAGCCAATATTAATGGCCCGTACCCGAACCCCGCCCCGGTCGAACAAACCAACGGCATTGTTCAACACTTGCGTGAAGTTGTAGGGCGATCCGCTGCTGATGGTCAAGCCCGTAAGTGTCGTGGGCAAGGTATTATCGTCCGTGAGGTCGGCTGGGTTATTTGCATTGCTGTTCGCTTCCAGTACCAAATCAAAGCTGACGGTTTGGGTAGAAGTGGTGGCAATGGTGTAATCTACATTATCGCCTGAGCAGATTTCATTGCCCGTATTGCGGGTGATAGTCAGGTATATTGGGGCATATATATTGTATTTCAGTTTTATCGGGTCTCCGAGGATATCTACACCCAAATC
>CAYVPM010000147.1:0-6596 GCA_964453475.1 uncultured Saprospiraceae bacterium
TTGTCGGGGGTGTTGACAGCCGTTCCGGGATCATTCAAGGGCTCCTTTTTTTGCGCTTTTGGTTTTGCCGCAGCCAATGGGAAAGGGGCTTTTTCTCCAGCTGGAATACTGTTCAGGGTATAATACGCTGCGGGGTGCAAGAGGGGAAGTTCCTCGGCATAGGAGCGCAGCCCGAGCGGTTGAATGCTGTGGATATACCCTTCGCGCAGGCTGTCGACTACGATGCGCACCCGCAAACCATCTGTGCTGGCCTTGGCGCCCAGTACGGCATTTTCTTTAAAGTCAACGATAGGGCTGCCGTAGACCGGGTGGTATTTGTAGGTGTAGCTGGTGGCTACATAACTTTCCACATCCTGGGCCGTTGCTTTGTCAACAGGCTGGGTAAACTCAATTTCAAAACCATCGGGCATGGCGCGCATGGCTTTCATTTCAAAGGGTGTACGACCTGTCCAAACCAGGCGCTCCAGGCCGTAAGGCTCCTTGCCCGTGCTGCCCCAACCCCGGTTGGTACCGCCCACAAACATGGTGTTGGCATCGCTACCCCAGCACATACGCAGCACGCCTGAACGGAAGCCGCTGCGGAAATCGAAAGAAGCGCCCTGCCACTGCCCGTTTATTTTTTCGAGGAAAACCCGCGCTATTTTGGACATGCCCTGGTCGCCGACAAAAAGCTGCCCGGCGAAAGGGCCGAAGCCGCCTGCCGTTTCATCGGGCAGTATTTCGGAAGTGGATACGCCCAACACCCCATGCGGCAACCACACTGCCGGACTTTTTATTTGTTGGTAGGGATAGGTTTTATGCCCCAATTCGTAAATGGTAGTCATGGGCTCGTTGGCAATATGCTCCGGTTTTTTCTTGGGATCGTCCCTTGCATCTACCTTGCTGTACACCATTTCGCTGCGCATTTTCACGGGCGATTCCGGCCTGTCGGCCCATGCAAGGCTGGCCGGATGTCCCACGAAATCACCTTCCGCTACATGGGTAATAAAGCCGGAGCCCATCCAGTCGCCCTGGTTGTCGCCGTAGAAAAATTCGCCGTTTGCCATACCGATGCCACAAGGCGAGCGCATGCCTGCAGCAAATGGTTTCATATGCCCGTCTGGCGAAATTTTCATCGTCCAGCCGCGCCAGGGTACAAAGCTCTTGCCCGACCACCAGTCGCTGGAGCCGAAGCTGACGTTTCCTGTTACCAGAAAATCGCCTTCTGTAGTCAATTTTGGGCCAAAACTGTATTCGTGGTAATGCCCGGAAAGCGGCCAGGCATATACGGTTTCGTAGCGGTCGGCGATGCCGTCGCCATTGCGGTCCATGAGCCGGGTCAGCTCTCCGCGCTGGGCGCAGTAGAGTTGGCCATCCTTTTCGGCAAGCCCCAATATTTCGTGCAAGCCCGATGCGAAGCGGCGGTAATTCGGCCGCGAAGCTGTCGGGTTTTCAATCACCCATACATCGCCACGCCGGGTGCTGGCTGCAATGCTGCCGTCGTTGAGGGCACAGATGCCACCCACTTCCAGCACCACGCCCTCCGGGATGGGTACTTTGATGATGCGATAATAGTCGCTTTCGGAAGGCAGGGGGAGGCTGTCCTGGGCGGAGAGGGCGCTGGCGAAGCAGAGTATTAGAAAAGTAATAAGTTTCATATTTTTGTTGATTGACTAATTGTTAGGGGGCATCATAAAGCCTGGCTACGAAAAACGAAGTGGTTTAATTTCTTTCGAGCGCTCATACCTTCCAGCGTTTTGAAAACCTGGATGGTCTTGGCCGAGAAAACAGTAACTTACCACAGCATCATCCATTCCACCTTTTCTTTTACAGGCAAATACAAAACCGAAATCCCGTTCGCCGTTTCCACAACAGGTTTGTCTCCCTTTTCCACTTGAATGTAATAGCGCTTGTCGTCGATCACCCAAAGGTTACCATCGACTTTTTCGATTTTATTTCCGACGGCCAGGCGAACAACCAGCTCCGTTTTCCCGACATTTTTGAAAGTCATGGACCGGTTCAGGGATTTGCCTTCCATTGCGCGGATTTGGTCTTCCACTTCGCTGCCGTCGAGACTGTACCGAAACGTTGGGTTCCCGTTTTCATCCAGGTCGTACCCCAGGGGCTTGAACCCTGGCACGGGGTCGTTTTCAGAGGTTTTCAGGTCAAATAGCTGGTTTTTGGCTACTAAAGTTTGCACGTCATCCAGTGCCAGAATTGCGCCGATGGGCTGGGAGGAGCCATCGCCGCGGTTGTCCCACATGGGGGATGTGTTCAAAAAACCGCCTTTCCAAACCTGGGCGATGGCGCCGTTGTCGAGGTCGTAGGTATAGTGCAGCTTGCTCGGGTGGCCTACTTGCACGGCATGTACCACTCTTTTGCGGTTTTGGTTTTTGAGGTTTAGAAAGTCTTTGTCTCCGCGCTGGCTGTGGGGCAATGTAATGTCCATAAAAGAGCGGAACACGGTTGGCCTGGAGGCCTCCAGGCCGATGGGGTCGGGTGCTTCCAGGGCCAAAGCAGAGCCCATGCTGTGCAATTCAGCAGCACTGGCGCCGGGGGCTGTAACCCACAAGCCCAGGAAAGGCGGCATCCAGCCGTCCATTTTATAGTTTGTGATTTCAATGCTGTGCGCCCCTGCCGAAAGCCCGATATTGGCATGGCGCTGACTGGATGAATAAGTCCAGAGGTCGCCAAGCAATTCTTTGCCATCAATTTTAAGGATGGATTTTCCGCCGGCTTGCAAGGTGATGTGATACTTTCCCGTTTTTGGGCAGTTGACCATGCCGTTGAATGTTGTGGCATAACCGTTGTCTTTGCCGGCTACTTCCCAGGTCAATTGCTCCGCGACACCATCTTTGTCAATTTTTTTGCCTGCAAAGTCATTTGGGTAGCGGAAATCGCCGTAGATCACCTTGTAGCTGAATTTGCCCGCCGTCACTTTTTCGCCGCTTTTGTCCACGATCTTGAAATTACGGAAGGCCACCGGGCCGTGATCGCCCTGGATCATAAAGGGGCCTTTTGCCGCTTCCTGTTCTGAAATGGGGCCGCCAGTTGGCCCGCTCAGTTCCAGGTTCTCATGGATCAGCGCGCCATTCAGCACCACTTTTAACAAGCGGGCGTTGGCTGTTTTTTTACCCGCAGCATCGAAGCGTGGCGCCTGGAAACTGATTTCCAGGTGCTGCCACAGGCCGGGCGCCAGGCAGGCGTTGAGGCGCGGGGCGTGTCCGTCGAACAGCTGTTCGTTGGGGTTCCAGCGCCTGCGCGCGTAAATGCCGCCACAATCGCCAAATGTGGGGTGCTGATGCCCCCAACTGTCGAGCAGCTGCACTTCATAGCGCCCTTGCAGGTAGAAACCGGAATTGGAATGTTTGGCCATCATAAAGTCGAAGGAGACTTCTACATCGCCGTATTCCGACACAGACAGCAGGTTACTGCGGTTTTTTGCATCGGGCAAATTGGCCAGTACGCCAACGCCGGAGATGGCTTTCATCGCATCGTTTTTGTCCAGATCAGCGGCTACATCCGCGACGATTTGCCAGTTTTTGGCCGCATCCGTTTTCCAGAATGAAAGGTCGCGCAGGGCCAGGGTGTCCTGGCTGAAAAGGGTAGCCGGCAGAAATAGCAGCAGTAAAGAAGAGAATTGCTTCATAAAACAGGATTCAGGTAAAATTGGATTCAGGCGCCCTTTATTTGATGGATATGGCGGTGCCCCCGCTTGCCGCAAGTTTGATTTTTAATGTCTGGCCTTTCCGCACTTTGATCTTCCGGATCCGAACAGGGTAGGGGTTGTCGAGGTAATGCGCTTTGGGGCCGTCTTCATAAACTATGGCCTCGTACACCCTTTTCTCATCGAGGAAATCAAGTTTTATTTTGAAAGTGCGGGGCGTTTCGTCGGTCATGCTGCCCAGGTACCACTCGTGGGAGCCTTTCTTTTTTCGGGCAATGGTGACGTAGTCGCCCACAGCAGCGTTCAGGATTTTGGTGTCGGACCAATCGGTCGGCACGTCTCGGATGAACTGGAACACGTCGGGACGTTTTTCGTAGTTCTCCGGCAGATCGGCTGCCATTTGCAGCGGGGAATAGAGGTTGACGTAAAGTGCCAGTTGTTTGGCCACGGTAGTGCGTACCCGTTCGGTTTTAGTGGTATCGAACTGGTTTACTTCGAGCTGGAAAATGCCGGGGGTGTAGTCCATGGGGCCGCCGAGCAGGCGGGTGAAGATGAGGGTGAGTTCGTGGCTGGGGTCGTTGCCTTTGCTCCAGGCGTTGAATTCCATACCACGGGCGGCTTCCGAGGCCATATAGTTGGGCCAGGTGCGATGCTGCCCGCTGGGACGCACGGGCTCGTGCGCGCAAACCATGATCTGGTGCCTGGCCGCCGTTTCCAGCACTTTGTTATAGTGGTTGATCATGTATTGGCTGTCGTGCCATTGGCCTTTGGGTTGTATGAAGCCTACATAACCGGTTTTAATAGCATCGAAGCCGTGGGCGCGGATGTTTTCGAATGAAGCTTTCATCTACCGTTCGAAACTGGGAATAGCGGAGGCTGTTTCCTGGTGAACGATGATTTTTACCCCCTTTTCCCTGGCGTAGCGGCTTAATTCCGGCAGGTCGTAGTCGGGATATGGTTTGCTGAAGTCGAATATCTCTGCGCGGCTGACATTAAACCAATCGTCCCATCCTTCGTTCCATCCTTCGATCAGTACCCCTGAAAAACCGTTTTTTGCGGCAAAATCGATGTAGCGTTTTGCGTTGGCGGTATTGGCGCCATGCCGGGTAGAGATGGAGCCGTCTTTTTCATGGTAATTCCAGCCCGACTTGCCATTGTGCATTTCCCACCAGATGCCCACGTACTTCTGTGGCTTGATCCAGGAAAGGTCGCCTTCGAGTTTGCAGGGCTCGTTGAGGTTGAGGATCAAGCGGTTGCTCAGCAAGCCTGCCGCATCAGGACTGATGAGTATGGCGCGCCAGGGTGTGTTAAAAGGCAGCGCATTGATGGAGATAACCCTCGGGTTGTCGCTTGGGATCACATGCGCCTGAAACTTCAGGCTTGCGCTGTCCAGGTCCAGGTGCAAGGCGCCATAATCAAGCAGGGCCGCTTCAGCGATCGACAGGCAAACCCCAGCAGCTGATTGCATGGTGACAGGCGTTTGCACAGCTTTTACGTTGACGATATGTTGTACAAACGGCTCCACATCGAGCAAATATTTGCTTGCATCAATCTCGCTTATCCTGGAATTCGTATAAGTATGCTCGTTGGAATCCCAATCACTGGGAGCCCACCACGTATTGTGATCGCCCGTCATCTGGAAGGCTGAAATTTCCTCCAAAACGGCAACCTGTTCCGCTTTTCTTTGCCCGATCAGTTCGTAGCGGAATGCAACACCGTCGTCAAATGCGCGAAAAACAAGGTTCATGCGCTGGCCGGTAGCAGCTTTCAATTCAAATTTGATTCCGTTGTATGCTTCCTCAATTTCGGCTACTTCTCCCCAAACGGGTTTCCAGGAGCTTTTTTTATGGTCGGCGCCGTGACCGATCATGCTCATGCCCGTTGAAAGGTCGTGGCCTTGAAGGCGCAGGCCCAATTGGGAGTTTCCAACAATTTCCTTGCCCTGGTAACGGACATTGTAGCTTATTTCACCCTTTTCATTGAGCATCAGGTTGGCCTGGATCTGTGCATTGGGAGAAAGGACTGATTTGGTGAATGGTTGAGCCAGGCCGATTTTCAGGATAAAAAACGAGGCAGTAATTAAGGTAAACAACCTTTTTGTCATTATTTATGGAGATTGATTTTAAAACATTTTGCAAAACAAGTGCAAAGGAGGGAAAACTGCACAACATGCGCAACCATTCGAGCATTTGAATACGATGGAGATTAACTTCATACAACCTTTCGCTTACTTTTACCATCTGTTTTTTACCACATGTGGTAAACAGTCACGCTAAATCAATACACTTGAAAAAAACATCTATTGCAGTTCAAATCGCGGTGTGGGCAACATGTTTATGCGGTTCAAACGCGGCTTTTGCCCAAACCACCAACCAGGTGCTCGATGTAAACATCATCAGCGTACAGCTTAATCTGAGCCATTCCCAACTCAGCCTGCCTATTGTCGACCTGCGCGCCGGCAACGGGATTTTGCAACTGGAATTCGACCACCTCGGTGATGAGCTACGGGATTATTCCTACACCATCGAACATTGCAACAGCGACTGGCAACCTTCCCAACTGGATGACAATGAATACATTGACGGCTTCACCAACGACCGTATTACCACCGTCAACAGCTCCTTCAACACCCTCATGCCCTATACGCACTACGCCCTGGGGCTGCCCAACCGGAACATGCGCTGGCTGCTTTCCGGAAACTATATCCTGAAAGTATTCGATGAAGACGACAACGACCGCCTGGTGATTACCCGGCGTTTTATGGTGGTGGAACCGCAATGGCGTATCAGTGCCGAATTTGTGCGCACCGTGAAAGTAGACAAAAAAGACACCTGGCATGAAATTGACTTTTCTGTCGATACGAAAGGAGCGCGGATTACCAGCATTCAAAATGATGTGAAAGCGTTTGTCCTGCAGAACGGCCGATGGGACAACGCCATTGGTCCGCTAA
>CAYVPM010000148.1:0-6560 GCA_964453475.1 uncultured Saprospiraceae bacterium
AACCGGGCGAACTCCGGCATATCGCTGGGCGCCTGACCGCACAGGCCGATCTTGATGCCTTTCTTGCGCGCCGTGCGAATGGCCATCGCAATCAAATCCATCACCGCAGGGTTTTTCTCATTGAACAGCTTGCTGACCAGCGCTGAATCACGGTCGAGCCCCAATGTCAATTGTGTCAGGTCGTTGGAGCCGATGGAAAATCCATCAAAAACCTCGGCGAACTGCTCGGCCATCAAGACATTGCTGGGTATTTCTACCATGACGTAAATTTCCAGGCCGTTTTCACCTTGTTTCAGGCCGAATTCCTGCATGGTGGCGATGACTTGTTTGCCTTCTTCCACCGTGCGGCAGAAGGGAATCATCAGCTTTACGTTTTTGAACCCCATTTCTTCGCGCACCTTTTTCATCGCCTTGCACTCCAGCGCAAACCCGTCTTTGTACATAGACGAATAATACCGCGACGCCCCCCGGAATCCGATCATGGGGTTTTCTTCCTCCGGTTCAAACTGCTGCCCGCCCACCAGGTTGGCGTATTCGTTGCTTTTAAAATCGCTCATCCGCACGATCACGTCATAGGGGTAGAAAGCCGCTGCGATCGTGGCAACGCCCTGTGCCAGCTTGTCCACGAAATAGGCTTTTTTGTCGTGGTAATGCCGCGTGAGCGCAAGCACCTCAGACCGTACAGCCGGGTCGGCAATTTGCTCAAAACGCGTAAGGGCCAGCGGGTGTACTTTTATGTGGTGGGTGATGAGGAACTCCATACGAAGCAGCCCCACGCCCCGGTTGGGCAGGAACGATTGCTGAAAAGCCAGCGAAGGGTCGCCAAGGATGAGCATGGGCGCTGTCTTCGGCATTTTTAAATTGGAAATATCCTTCTCCGCGACCGTCCAATCAGCTTTGCCTGCATATACAAAACCGGTTTTCCCTTCAGCACAGCTCACCGTCACCAGGTCGCCATCGTGAATGGCATCAGTGGCGTTACCACAGCCGACGATGGCCGTCGTGCCGAGTTCGCGGGCAACGATGGCGGCGTGACTGGTGCGCCCGCCTTTATTGGTGACGATCGCCGCTGCGCGTTTCATGATCGGATCCCAATCCGGGTTGGTGATGTCCGTCACCAGCACCTCCCCTTGTTGCAACAAATGTGCATCCTTGGGCGAGCGCAGGAGCCGGGCTTTACCGAAGGCAATTTTTTCACCCAAAGCAATCCCTTCAGTCAATTTTTCCCCTTTTGACTGGATTTTATAGCTGCGCATCACAGCGTGGGTATACCCTTCGCCATAGACGGTTTCGGGACGGGCTTGTACAATGTAAAGCTTGCCGTTGATACCGTCTTTGGCCCATTCGATGTCCATGGGCTTTTGATAGTGTTGTTCAATTCTTGCGCACCAATTGGCTAACTGAATTACATCAGCATCAGAAATAGAGAAAATGGCGCTTTTAGCTTCAGGAGTCAGGTTGTTTTCAATGGTTTGCCCAGACGCTGCTTGTTGCGCATACACCATGGTATATTCCTTATTGCCCAATTTTTTCTGAATAATGGGGTTATAAGCGCTGTTGAGGTGTGGTTTGAACAAAGTAAACTCATCGGGCGTGGAGCGCCCTTGAACAATATTTTCGCCCAACCCGTAAATGCTGTCTATCACCACCACTTTGTCAAATCCGGTATCGGGGTCGAGGGTGAACGCAACGCCGGAGGAGGCCAGGTCAGAACGCACCATCGTTTGCACCCCCACGGATATGGCCACGTCTATGTTGCCGAATCCCTGGTCTTCCCGGTACTTGATGGCGCGGTTAGTGAATAAGGAGGCAAAGCAACGGTGCACCGTTTCTACCAGGGCATCCTCACCGGCAATATTCAAAAAGCTCTCCAATTGCCCGGCAAAACTGGCCGTAGGCAAATCCTCTGCTGTCGCACTGCTGCGCACCGCCAGCGAAATGACCCCACCTTCGCGCTGGCATAAATCGCGGTACCCTTGTTTGATGGCGGATGAAACAGCATCGGGCATTTTGGCATCCCGGATCAATGCCCGGGCCGCGCTCCCCACCGATTCCAGGTTGCTGAAATTTTCCAAATCCAAATCTGCCACGGCTGATTGTAGCCGTTTTAGCAAATCGTTGGCTTTTAGAAACAAGCGGTAGGCATCGGCGGTTACGGCAAACCCATCGGGAACAAGGATGCCCTTTGGTGTAAGTTGTGAGAACATTTCGCCCAGAGAGGCATTTTTTCCGCCGACAAGCGGCAAGTCATGGATTGAGATTTCAGCGAATTTTTTGATAAATGCGGCCATAATAGTGGATAATTTTCAGGAAATATGGCCAAAATTGCACTTTATCTGCGGGCGACGGCATGACGGGAATCAGTGTGGCGGCTGATTATACACCCGGCATATTTACCGCACTATCAAGTAGCTTTGTAGCAAAGCAATAACTTTGTCCCCAGCCTGTTGACTTTTTAACCCCGCCATTTCCAAGTTGCAATCTTTGCTACATCATCATGCCCGACAAACATTTTAAGATTAATGGACTAAGCGCCGAGGAGGTATTGCTGGCCAGGTCACGCTATGGCCGCAACGCGTTGAATTTTAAAAAGGAAAATGGCATTCTTGAAGCCATCTTCAGTCTGTTGAAAGAGCCGATGGTGCTGCTTCTATTCCTGGCAGCCACCATTTACCTCATCAGTGGCAATACGGGCGACGCGGTTTTTCTGGCCGCCGCCATCGTGCTGGTTTCTGCCATCTCGCTGTACCAGGATTCCCGCAGCCGCAACGCACTGGCACAATTGAAAGATCTTTCACAGCCCCATTGCAAGGTTATCCGCGATGGCGAAGTGCAGGAAATCAACAGCGATGAACTGGTGATCGGCGACAGCATGATGATAGAAGAGGGCTCCCCGGTCGCTGCCGATGGCGCCATCGTACATTCCAATGATTTTTCGGTCGATGAATCCATACTCACAGGTGAATCCCTGGCCGTTTTCAAAGATGCTGACGCGCAGGACAACGCTGTTTTCAGGGGCACGACAGTTGCCAGCGGCCTTGCCATTGCTACCGTTACCGCCGTGGGTAATGAAACCAAACTGGGCAAGATCGGCAAGAGCCTCGAAAGGATTGGGGAAGAAAAAACGCCTTTGGAAATACAGATCAGCAGTTTTGTAAAAAAAATGGTGATTGCCGGTGCGCTGGTCTTTGCCATCGTTTGGGCCATCAACTACCTTAGTTCCCGCGACCTAATGGACAGCCTGCTGAAGGCCCTTACCCTTGCCATGAGCATATTGCCCGAGGAAATACCGGTGGCTTTTACCACTTTTATGGCCCTTGGCTCCTGGCGTTTGATGAAAATGGGCATTGTGGTGAAACAGATGAAAACCGTAGAAACCTTGGGCAGCGCCACGGTGATCTGCACCGACAAAACCGGCACCCTCACCGAAAACAAGATGAGCCTGGCCAGGCTGTACGTTTTCCCTGAAAACAGTATTTGCGCACCGGAAGAAGCAAGGGCTGAAGCCGCGATGTCACTCATCCGCATGGCCATGTTCGCCAGCGAGCCCATCCCTTTCGACCCCATGGAACTTGCCTTGCACCAGGCTTATGCCCAGGCTTTCCCTGCCGACGAGCGGCCTATGTTCCACATGGTGCGCGAATACCCACTGGCGGGCAAACCGCCACTAATGACCCATATTTTTGAAAATAAAAACGGGCAGCGGGTCATTGCTGCCAAAGGCGCGCCCGAAGCACTGATAGGTTCTTCAAAATTGACAGAAGCAGAAAAAAAGCGGGTAGAAACTGCGCTGCGCGACTTGACGAGCACAGGATACCGGGTGCTTGGCGTTGGAGAAGCAACGCTTTCGGGAGCCGACTATCCCGATAGCCAAACAGCATTTGAGTTCCAATTCAAGGGCCTGGTCGCCTTTTACGACCCGCCCAAACACAATATACAGGCAGTACTGGAAGATTTTTACGCTGCAGGCATACAAGTAAAAATCGTGACGGGCGATAATGCCGCCACGACCAGTGCCATCGCCAAACAGATTGGCTTTCGTGGACAGGAAATGGCTGTGTCGGGGGAAACACTGATGCTGCTATCGGATGTGGAATTGCAGGAAAAAGTAGCCGAAACGCAGGTTTTCACACGCATGTTTCCCGAAGCCAAGCTGCGGATCATCGATGCCCTGAAAGCCAATAACGAAATAGTAGCCATGACAGGCGATGGGGTAAACGACGGCCCTGCCCTCAAATCGGCCCATATCGGCATTGCAATGGGCAAAAAAGGCACTGAAATTGCCAAACAAGCCGCTTCGCTGGTTTTGCTGGAAGACGACCTCTCCAAAATGGTGGATGCCGTTGCCATGGGCCGCAAGATTTATAGCAACCTGAAAAAAGCGATCCAGTACGTCATTTCCATCCACATCCCCATCATCCTGACGGTCTTTTTGCCACTGGCGCTGGGCTGGATTTACCCCAATATTTTTTCCCCGGTGCATGTCATCTTTTTGGAATTGATCATGGGGCCAACCTGTTCCATTATTTATGAAAACGAACCTATGGAGCAAAATACCATGCTTCAAAAGCCCCGGCCCTTTACCAGTACCTTTTTCAACTGGAAAGAATTGGCTACCAGCGTGTTGCAAGGCCTGATGATTACCGTGGGCGTACTTTTAGCCTACCAATATGCGGTGCAGCAGGGCCTGGGAGAAGCCGCTACCCGCACCATGGTCTTCAGCGCGCTCATCTCGGCCAACATATTCCTGACTTTGGTCAACCGTTCGTTTTACTATTCCATTTTGACGACGTTGCGGTACAAGAACAATCTGGTGCCGCTGGTCATTTTTGCCACGCTGATTATTTCAGGCTTGCTGATTTATGTCGGGCCATTGGCGCGCTTTTTCGAGTTTGAAGCCTTGCAAGGTATCCATTTGGGTGTTGGTATTGGGCTCGGGTTTTTATCGGTTATTTGGTATGAGGTGGTAAAATGGCGGGCGAGGCTCAAGCGTAAAACGCACTTTCAAGAGCCCGTCATTGTAAATGCCTAAAGGGTCAATTTTTCAATGCCCGAACATATCCTCCAGCAACTCCCGCTTGCCCTCCCCCAGGGGCGCATACCGCACCTTCAGCCCGTTACCCCCACCTGAATTGAAGTACAACAGCTTCAGCGCGTGCCAGCCCTTTTGCAAGTGTGCGATGCCCGATTTTTCTTCCATGCCGTGGTCGCCGTCGTTGTTGACGATTATTTCACCGTCGAGGTAGAGCATGGAGCCGTCGTCAGATTCCGTCCAGAAGCGGTAGCCTCCCGTTTCTTCGATGTTGATGAAGCCTTTCCAGATCATACCGCATTTGTCTTCGCAAATGGGGTCTAACTCGATTACGGGTACTGTCCCGCTTTGCTCAACCAGGCCTTTTTGAATGGTTTCAGTTGTATATTTTCCATTAACGGTGATCACTTGCACCGACAGTCCCGCCGCGGGTGGGCGCAGCATTGAAAGGGCGGGCTTAAGGCTGTACAGCTTAACGGTTTCGCTGTTTTCATTGCTGGAAAGCAGCCCTGGTTGGAAGGCCTTGGCGCGTACCTTACAGGCGGTAGCAGGAGAAAACGGCTTTGAATAGGTGGCCGAGGTTTCTTTTGGCTCGCTGCCGTCGGTGGTGTAGCGGATCACGGCTTGTGGGGTGCTGCAGCTGATGGCCACACTGGGCTTTACGGTTTCCGGGTCATAGTTTACCTTGATGTCAGGCTTGGCTACAAAATCGCCGATGCCCGATATTTTGATGGCAAAAGCCTGGTCGCCTTTGATTTTGTTGGGGTTGTATTCGGGCAGATAGACCACGAGGTTGCCGGCTACATTTTCAGTTTTCAGTTTTTGTTTGGTGGCCAGAAAGGTCACTTCTGCCCCCGTGAGCGGCAATTGCAGGTCTTTGATGGTCAGTTTGCGGTCGGCGGGCCAGCTTGGGAAAATGGCGTACACGGCCTTCAATTTGGGGTTCCAGGTGAAGAACAGCTCCCTGGCAGCAAAGCCCGGCTCAGGGTTGATGGTGGTTTTCAGCAGCGCGTCGCCGCCCGTTTTCCAGCCCTCTGTCAGTTCCGGTTTCCAGTCGCGCCGTCCTTCGCTCCACTGGCTGGGTGTGCGCCAGCGCCGGGTATTGTAAATCGCTTCACCGTTGATTTTGAGCCATTTGCCCATTTCCAGCAGCCGATCCTGCATGATGGGTGGTATATTGCCGTGCTCGTCGGGGCCGATGTCGAGCAGGAAGTTACCGCCCCGCGACACCTTGTCTATCAGGTGCAGCACCAGCGATTGGGTAGAATTGTAGTCCCAGGCGTCTTCGGCGCGGTTATAGCCGTAAGAATGTCCCATGCCCCGGCTTTCTTCCCAGGCATGGTCTTCAAAATCCATGTCGGGCTGGTACTCAGGGGTATAGATGCCGCCGTGCTTGAAGC
Source organism: uncultured Saprospiraceae bacterium (assembly GCA_964453475.1). Classification (GTDB taxonomy): domain Bacteria; phylum Bacteroidota; class Bacteroidia; order Chitinophagales; family Saprospiraceae; genus M3007. Next base: position 6,433 of record CAYVPM010000148.1, read on the forward strand.
GGACGCCGCTGCCCCAGCGGTCGTTCACCACCACGCGGTCGCGTACACTGCTTTGGTTGAAAAGCCAGGCGAGGAATTCTGGCGACTTCCACTGGTCGGGCCGGGCATCCCAGTCGCCGTCGGCCCAC
>CAYVPM010000149.1:0-6529 GCA_964453475.1 uncultured Saprospiraceae bacterium
GGGAGTTTAAGCGCTAAGCTGAATTTATTTGAACTCCTAACACCATCTCTTGAAGAGACATCTAACCTTTTTGGACAATGAACAATTATGGATTCAACAACAGCGATGGCGCAACGGGCTTCAGTTCAAGCGATGCCTGGCCGATTACCACAAAAGAAAATAAAGGCCGAAATAATCCTGGGTTCCCCGGGTTCGGGATGCCAGGGCGTAGGGATATGCCGGGTAATGGCCTTCAAAGAACGGAAGGCTTGCCCATGCAAGGCCATCACGGCATGGATAAGGATGAAAGAATCCGGGAGCTTGAGCATCAGTTTTTGGAAGTCGGACATGGACCTAAGGTTCATGAGACGCCATTTTGGCTGGATGTTGTTCCAGGTGTTTGAAGCCTATGAATTGCCGGAAAAACTCGCAAAAGAATTGGATCGCGAGTTTGTAATAATAAAGCCAGGAATCTATTCGGTGTGGGAAACTTCCCACTTTCTGACAGTAGAATTCTGATAAGTGTGACAGTAAGTTTTTCATGGATTTATAGACCGACGGATAGCGGCAGGGTTAAAGAATTCTGCCGCTCCGTCGTCGGTATAGTCAACGCAGAGAGGTTATGAATGCAGGAATGTTACAATCATTTTAAAATCAGGCATTTGTTTCACTCAAATCATCCAAAATCAATTTAATCACAGTATAGTTTTGGAAGGTATGAAATTCTTGGCATCGCGGTGGTTTAATCAACAATTGCCAAAGGGAGTGACGCTAACCTATGAAATAGGCCGAAGGCTGTACACAGTTCCTGGCAATGCGAATTAAACCAATAATACCGGTGCTACAAATACAAAAAAAATGCCGCAAAAGCATTGCGGTTTCAACATAATCCTGGGCTTTCAAACAAGTAGTCTGGACCCATCAAAATTCATTTTAATATTTCAATCAATTCAGTTTCTCATGAAAAGAAATTACTTTTTTGAACCCAAAGGACAAAGCTTGGCGAGGATAGGGGATGCCCCAAATCGCTACAGAAAAGCTTTCGTCAAAGCACTCTACTTGGTGTTGAGTACCTTTCTGGTTTCTTCACTACAAGCCCAACTTCCGGCAGACCTGCCTTGGGCCGGATCAAACCTGGGTGGAAGCCCGATCATTTTACAGCCAGGTATCTCGGTTGTGACCTGCGGCACATTGCAGAACTTTATCCCTCCGGATCAAAGAGCCACCATGGCAATGATCAATGTTGACGGTTTACTACCTGCTTCCGGGAGGGTCAATAAATCAGCCGTAGCCCAAGCTTACCACCATCCGGGATGGCATGTAGATGATATCGGTAATGTTTATGGGGTAACCATCAACACCAAAACAGGCCATGTATATGTAACGGCATCTTCAAACTATGGTTCTGGCTACTTCGGAAAAGTGGGGATTTTAAAATATGGCTCCATTGAAGGTGGTAGCGAGAATAGCATCGTTTCGGCTGGTCGTGTTTACCAGATTGATAAGACGACTGGAAATCCCAGTGTATTTGCAGTACTGCCACAACAGTCTTTGACGTTTACGCACTTCGATTGCGAGTCTAATGACAATAAGGTACGCACAACAGGTGTGGGTCTTGGCAATATTGTTTATGATAAAATCCACAACCAGTACTTTGTCACCAATATTGAGGACGGGCGTATTTATCGCCTGAGTTCAACGGGAGCCATATTAGATTCATATGATCCTTTGACTTATGACAATGGCGTGGCAGGTATTAGCCTTATTCAAGAACTTGCATATGGGGTAACGGTGGATCCTACAGCAGAAAAGGTTTTCTTTGGTACAATTGGCCTACAGAGCGCTAATACGCTTCCAAAAGTATACTCCATCGATTTGAACCCGGATGGAAGTTTTGCAGGCTCTGTAAACAACGCCGTGATGCCTGCGGGATCAACCTGGGATAACTATGTTGGAACGGAAACATTCCATAGCAATATTAACCATTCGGGCGGTGGAACATATACTTCAAACCATGTTTATATAGTTTCAGACCTGGACTTTGATCCCAGTGGCAAATTGCTGGTGGGGCTTCGTTCTTCTTGCAAAAACAGTTTTTTTACTTCCTATAACCACCGCGGTGTTACGACACTTGTTTCGAACAATGGCCTTGGGATTTACAATACTAATATTACCCAACTGAATATTTCTTATGATGGCCCGGGTACCGACGACTCCTACGGTGGAGTAGCCTGGTACAAACCTCAGGAAGGCGGGGAATTACAATATGCGACCAGTTCGGCTGATATACTTAATGAGCCCGGCCCGCATGGAATTACGGTTTTCAAAAGCACCTCACTACCGTCTCCAGTAGCCCCGCTAGCGGCAATATCTTATGGGCCGCCTGATGTGAATGATCCCAAAGGCGTAGGTGGCGACCTGGCAATATTTAGTGGTTGCCCAGCGCCTTACGCGGCTACCTTCGACATAACTGACCCAACTTGTTTTGGCTCAGTGGAAAACAATGATGGCGCAATATCTTTCACTGGTGTCATTGACGGAACCCATTACGGGGTAAGTTCAGTGAATGCAGGGACGTATGATGGCCCTGTTACTATTGCAACAGCAACGCCGATATTTATTTTTCCTATCTCGATTGCTACAAATATCCCAAATGTGGGAGCAAGCTATATCATTCGCGTTTTTAATGATTCCGACGACTGTTATAAAGATTTCGTCGTAGCCGTTGAGGAGGTAGAATGTTGTTCTATCAACGCCTTTAACCCGGTAGCCACTTGTCATGATAACAACACGGGTAATCCGGCAGACGACTACTTTAGCCTGGTAGTAAATCCATCAGGAGTATCCACTACGGGCCAATATGATGTTCAGGTTGTCCACAACGGGAATACAACAACTTATGGCCCTTATGCCTTTGGCGCCGCCTCTCCTTCCTTTGGCAATTTTCTCATCACTGGTGGCAATGCGCAGGTGACGATCATTGATGCTACCTATGACAATTGCTTCAACGGACCAGTTACGGTGACAGCCCCGGCTGCCTGCTCCATTTCTAAGGACTATGCCGACCTTCCTAATTCCTACCTTACAACAAAAAGCAGCAATGGCCCGAACCATGTCGTTTCCAGCGCTCTTTTCATCGGATCCTGCGTAGATGCAGAGGAAGATGGTGCGCCTGATCCAATGGCAGGTATGATGGGTGCTGGAGATGACGGTAACACAGGATATCTTTCCTATGGAAACTGCCTGGTTGCTGGTGATGATGAAGATGGAATAATGTTCGTTTCACCTATGGTTCCTGGCTATACTTCCTGTGTCAAGGTTTCCGTCGTGAATACTACAGGCAGTTCAGCCAAACTACAAGGCTGGATTGACTGGAATGGAAACGGCACATTTGAAGCTTCGGAACAACTGACCACAGGTAACTTTGCGCCTTCTGGCGTAACCATTCCCAACGGCGGCGTTTCCAACCAAACCTATTGTTTCAATGTGCCCGCTGGGGCAACATTCAACGGCGGTCAGGCAATGACCCGCTGGCGTTTGAGTCCGAATGGGGGCCTGCAAGCAGGGAACCCTGTTGGTGCTCCGAACGTGATTGGTGAAGTTGAAGACCATAAAGCGCCACTTGCCAAAATTGGCAACTATGTGTGGAACGACTATAACTATAACGGTCAACAGGACGAACCAGGCACTGCCGGTCTGAACGGACTTACTGTTCAACTGGTTTGGGCTGGCGCGGACGCAGATTTTAATACAACTGCTGATAACCAAACTTATACAACGACGACAGCTGCAGCATCCGGCGTAAACGGCAAATACAGCTTCTGCGGCCTGATACCAGGCGCTTACAAAGCTAGCTTGCTGAACACTCCTGCAGGGTTGACCGCTACCCAGCTCAATCAAGGCAGCGACATAAGCGATTCGGATAACTCCGGAGGAGAAATGGTCATGATCCCTGACCCTGTCAGCCTCCCAACAGGTGAAAACAGCACTGGTGACAACCCTGGTGGTAATAATGGCTTCCCTGACCCACAGGATAACCTCAGCATTGACTTTGGTTTGGTAATTCTTGATTACGGCGACCTGCCGGATACCTATGGGACGACAAGTAATGCTAATGGTGCTACGGCTGCAATTAACCCAAACCTGAAATTGGGTGCATGTGTTGACGGTGAGCCAGATGGCCAGCCTCAAGCAATGGCAGGTGTTATGACTGGTGGTGACGATAATGGCACTGGCATTGGTGTCAACGGCAACGCATCTAACTGTGGTGATGACGAAGACGGTGTGGTGTTTGCTTCTCCCATGATTCCCGGATATTCTGCCTGCATAAAAGTAAGCGCCATGAATATGACGGGTACTGCCGCAGTGCTGCAAGCTTGGGTTGATTTTAACGGTAACGATGTTTTTGAGCCAGGCGAACAGCTTACAACAGGTGATTTTGCACCCACAGGTGCAATAGTGCCCAATGGAGGACTGACCAATGCGACGCTGTGTTTTAATGTACCTTCAAATGCTACTTTCCAGGGAGGAAAGGCTATGGTTCGCTTCCGCCTGTCTCCTAATGGCGGTCTTTGCGCAACGGGCCCAGGAAGTTTTGGTGAAGTGGAAGATTATAAAGTCACGCTCGATAAGGTAGGTAACCTGGTTTGGCGCGACTATAACTTTGATGGAATTCAAAACGAACCGCTTACTTCCGGTATCAACAATGTGCCGGTGCAGCTTACCTGGTTTGGCGCAAATAATGTTGCAGGCGGCGGTGATGATGTAGATTACACTACAACAACAGCCAACATGGGTGGCAACGATGGTATTTATATGTTCCTCGGCCTTACCCCTGGTTTTTACAAGATAAGTTTGCCTACACCACCTGCAGGAATACCTACGCTGCAGGATGTCGGCAGCGATGTCAAGGACTCTGACAATCCGAATGGTGTAATGTTCACCATCACAAATCCAGCGGCACTTCCCACTGCTGAAAACGGCAACGGGGACAACCCAGGCGGAACCAACGGATTTGCGGACAATCAAGACAACCTGACATTCGACTTCGGTTTTGCAGGCCTGGACTATGGCGACCTGCCCAATACCTACAGCACAACGATTGCCGCTGAAGGCGCTGTTGCCGCGGTAACTCCGGACCTTTATCTTGGTAGTTGCATAGACAGCGAAGATGACGGTCAGCCAGAACCTATGGCAGGAGCCATGGTTGGCGGTGATGATGGAATTACTGGTACTACCACCTTTGGTACTTGCACGGTATTGGGAGACGATGAAAATGGCATTCAGTTTGTAAGCCCGCTGATCCCAGGTGCGCAATCTTGCATATCGGTTACAGTACATAATAATTTACAAGGACCTGCTGTACTTCAAGCATGGTTCGACTGGAATGGAAATGGCGTTTTTGATGGCGGTGAACAAGTTACAACGGGTAGTTTCGCACCTTCAGGTGCTTCTATTCCTGGGGGAGGCGTATCTAATGCCATTTACTGCTTTACCGTTCCTGCTGGAGCAACATTCCAGGGCGGACAAGTTTTTGCTCGTTTCCGGCTTTCACCGGATGGCGGACTTATGTCTGGCAACCCGGCAGGTTCATCACCTGAATTAGGCGAAGTTGAAGATTACAAGGTTCAGCTAGCTAAAGTTGGTAACCTGGTCTGGTGGGATTATGACAATGACGGAATTCAGGAGGCTGGCGAGCCGGGTATTAACGGTACCCAGGTACAGCTTAAATTTTTAGGTGCCAACGGAGTAGTTGGTGGTGGCGATGACGCAGATTTCACGCAAACTACCGCTACAATGAATGGAGAAAAGGGTGTTTATATGTTCCTTGGCCTCGTTCCCGGAATGTATAAAATGAGCGTGCTGAATGTACCAGTTGGTTTCTTGCCAACGCAGCTCAACCAAGGTTCCGATGTAAAAGATGCCGACGATCCTGCTGGTGTCATGGTAGTAATTCCTGTCCCCGGACTGCTACCTACCGGCGAAAACGGCAACAGCGATAACCCTGGAGGCACCAATGGCTTTCCCGACAATCAGGATGACCTGACGTACGACTTCGGTTACATCGCAGTAGATTACGGCGATGCTCCGAATACCTACGGCACCGACAACGGCGGTAATGGCGCCAAACACCTTGTTAGCCCAAATCTTTACATGGGAACTTGCGTGGATGGCGATAATAACGGCCAACCCGATCCAATGGCTGGATTTATGAGTGGTGGCGACGACAACAATAACAGCGTTTCTCTAATTGGCAATTGTGGTGTCGGCGATGATGAAAACGGTATTGTTTCTTTTGAAACACCGCTGATTCCTGGCTATCCTGCCTGTATTAGAGTATCTGCGGTTAACACTACAGGCACCAATGCTAAATTGCAAGGATGGATAGATTTCAATGGCAATGGCACTTTTGAGGCCAACGAGCAATTGACCAGCCTTTCCTTCGCGCCAGCTGGTGCAACGATTCCAGATGGTGGCGTGACCAACATACAATTCTGTTTTAACGTACCTGCTAGCGCCGTATTTGCCAATGGTAATGCCTTTAGTCGAT
>CAYVPM010000150.1:0-6487 GCA_964453475.1 uncultured Saprospiraceae bacterium
TAACCTAGGGGAAACCACGTACCCAACCCGGGGTATAAACCCGGAATCTGCTCTATTTATGATAGTATTCATGTTGTTTTCTTTTTAAGTGACGTTTTCCAACCGATTTTAGCTCCCCTTTGTAGAGAGCATTAACCGTTTAAACGTCGCCTTTATGTCAAAAATCAAACTGTCCCTCCTTTTCTCCTTTTTAACCATACTCCTTTTTTCCGCCTGTCTGAAAGACAAACTTTTTTACCCTGAACCAACAGCCGAAGTAGCTTTTGCAGGGCGTGTCATCGATGAAAATGGTATGGCGATTTCCGATGCGCAAGTGCGCGCCGGGGGCGCTGTGGCCCGAACCGATGAAAACGGCGTGTTCAGGCTCCAGGATCTGCGGATCGCTGCCAATGACGCCAAGCTTTTCGTAACGAAAATTGGCTATTTCGACTTTAGCCGGGCCTATTTCGTAGAAAACAATTCTTTCCAAAACCTGACCATTCAACTGCTGAAAAAGACCCAAACAGCTGCCATCAGCGCGGCCTCGGGCGGACTGGTGGAAGTTCCGGGTGGCGTAAAGCTGGTTTTCCCGGCAAATGGCATCAGCACGGAATCGGGGCAACCCTACTCCGGCAGCCTGCGGGTTTTTGCCCGCTACCTCGACCCCCGCGACCCCAACCTTGCCCTCAACATGCCTGGCGATCTGCGCGGTATAGACGCGGGTGGCGTGGAGCGCGCCCTGGTGACATACGGCATGGTGGGCGTGGAACTCGAAACGCCGGGCGGGCAAAGCCTGCGCATCGCACAAGGCAGTAAAGTGGAGCTGCGCATGCCCATCGTACCCGGCCAGCGCCAAAATGCACCGGCAAGCATCCCGCTTTGGCATTTTGACTTGTTGCAAGCCCGCTGGATCGAAGAAGGATCCGTACAAAAAGTTGGCAATGAATACGTTGGAACGGTGGCGCATTTTTCTTTCTGGAATGTCGATGTGCCTTTTGACCTCATAGAATTGAGCGGGAAAGTATTCCTCGGCGACAGCCTGACACCGTATTCCGGCGCAAAAATCAGGCTCACCATGCTTTCAGACTCCTCCAGCGCCTACGCTACCACCGATGCCAATGGCTGTTTCAAAGGGGCTGTGCCAAAAGGCGCTACTTTCCTCATGGAAATTTTAGATGCCTGCGGCGATGTTATTTTTTCCCAGAATATCGGCCCTTTCGATCAGGATACCATGCTGCCCTCCGTTATCCTGCCCAATGCAGGTTCCAACCAGATCAGTTTTTCAGGCACGCTACTCGACTGCGCCGGCGCGCCCGTAAGCAATGGTTATGTCAATATTCAGCTTGATAACCAAAGTTGGGCCGCCTTTACCGACGCGAATGGCGTATTTTCTGTAAAGGATTTCCGCTGTGATACCGCCACCTCGATGGGCATCCTGACGGCATTCGACCTCACAAACCTGTTCCAAAGCGAGGAGCAAATGTTCAGCGTGCCGCCCGATTCGGTTGCACTGGGCGATATTACGGTTTGTGACACCCTCAATGAATTTATCATTTACACCCTCGACAATGTGGACTATGTGCGCGTTGCACCTACTTCCGGCCTCCTGGATACGCTCGGCGTAACCAGTACTTTTGTCACGGCTTTTAATCTTCAGGACGTTATCACACTCGCATTTAACAATGGCAGCCAAACCGGCACCTACCCGCTCAGCAATTTCTGGGTAGGCCAAATCAATGTTGCCCAGCCGCCAACCGGGCTAAGTACCACCGTCACCACCGCCGCCCCCAATGTCGGCGACATCCTGGAAGGCACATTCGGCGGTACCTTCCTCGATTTCTTCGGCATCCCACACAGCATTTCGGGCAGCTACAGGGTGGTACGGGATTATTGAAAAAGGGTTTCAGGTTTCTGGTTTCAGGTTTCAGGTTTCAGGTTTCTGGTTCACCATATCTGTGGGTGATTTGAAAAAGGGGTTTCAGCAATAAAACAAATAACGTGAACCTGAAACCTGAAACCTGAAACCTGAAACCTGAAACCAGAAACCTTGAAACCCTGAAACCTTGAAACCCTTTTTCTGTTTCTATGTCGTAACACTTAGCTTTACGTCATGAAACTAGAAGCAGAAATAAAGAACACAAAGCCCATGCCGCCCCGGCAGCGGGCCGCAGTGAACATTTTGTTTACCGCCAGTTGGCTCGATTGCCTTATATCCCGGACCCTGCGCCCCTTGGGGCTGACGGGGCCACAGTACAATATCCTGCGCATCCTCAACGGCAGCTATCCGAAAGGACTTTCAGTGCTAGACATAAAAAGCCGTATGCTCGACCGGAGCAGCAATGTAAGCCGTCTGGTAGAGAAACTCCGCATCACGGGGCATGTGGAGCGCTTGCCCCATGGTTCCGACCGGCGGATGGTAACCGTGACCATTTCTGAGCTTGGGAAAAAGACGCTGGCAGAAATCGAATTGCCAACCGACCGCAACGAAAAAAACACTCCGGGCAGCAAAATGTCGGACGCAGAATTGCTGGAACTTGCGCATTTGCTGGACAAATTCAGGGGATAAGTGTTTTTATTAAACCACTATTTGAGGGGAGTCGCTATTTTGGCACCCCAATTGTTTGGTAGTTGGTTCTCCTGGTCACCCCACTTGGTTTGCCAGGGCCAAAATTGATGATTTTTACGCATGACGACTTTAAAACTGGAGCTATTCACTCCAGATGATGATATAAGGCCAGTATTCTTGACCGGGAATTTCAACGGTTGGGTAACGCGCGACGAGCGCTTCAAAATGGCAAAGGTCAAAGAAGGACACTACGAATACACCTTTGCTGAAGTGCCGCCCACCATTGAAGGTTTTGAATATAAATACGTGAAAGGTGGCTGGGAAGCCGAAGAGCTCTCCACCAATGGCGCACCATCCGTAAACCGCCGCATGGTATCGCCAAAAGGAAAGGTAAGTGATGTGGTGCCAACCTGGAAGCGGCACAGCGGTACTTATGACCCCCAGTTTTATCCCGACATACAGATCGTTTCGCGGCGTTTTAATGTGCCGCAACTGCGCCGCCGCCGCCGTATTTCCGTGCTCCTGCCCTGGGATTACAAAACCGCCAACAAGCGTTACCCGGTATTGTACCTCCAAGACGGACAAAACTTGTTTGAAAACAGTGCCCCGTTTGGCACCTGGGGCGTCGACAAAAAACTGGCCTCCCTGGCACAAGCAGAAAAAGGCGGCTTTATCCTGGTCGCCATCGACCACGGCGGCGCCGAGCGGATTCGCGAATTTTCCCCTTATGATACTCAAAAATGGGGTGAAGGCCTGGGCATGGAATACGCCCGCTTTCTGGCGGAGACTTTGAAACCCTACATCGATTCCAAATTTCGCACCTTGCCCGACCGGGAGCACACCGGAATCGGCGGCAGCAGTATGGGCGGCCTCATAAGCATTTATGCAGGGCTTTTATTCCCGGAGGTGTATTCCAAGTTTATGATTTTTTCGCCTTCGCTTTGGGCTGCGCCAAAACTCTACTTTGAACCTGTGCGCTTTTCACCATTTGCCGAAACAAAAATTTACCTGTACGCAGGCGGGAAGGAAGGCGCGGGCGTATTGGCCAATGTGCGGGCGTTCAAAAACGCCATGGAAAACCGGGGCTATGACCCGTCCCGTTTGAAAATCAAAGTTTCGAGCGATCCAAATGGCAGGCATACAGAAAATCGCTGGGGAGAGGAATTTCCGAATGCGGCGACTTGGTTGTTTGGTTGAAAAACTGTTATATTACACTTCTTTTTACCAACGCCTTCTGTTCAGACAATGAAAAAACTGTTTACTTTCCTGCTTTTTGCCCTCATTTCTACCATTTCTACCGCACAGGTAATCGACACCATACTGTTTGAAAATTTCCAGACAGATAAATTCCCGGAATGGGGCACCGTTCCGCTTGGCAATGACACCACTTGGGTGACCTTTGATGAAGATGGCCTGACACCTTACGACAGCGACGACAACCACCGCGCCTGGTACCACAGCACTTTTTTCTATAACGCAGAAGACACCATAACCGGCGATATCAACTATTGCGCCTCCTCGCTTTCCTTCATGCTGGGCTTCCTTGAAGGCAACCGCAACTGGCTTATCACGCCGCCCATCCATGTCAACGATGCGAACTTCACGCTCCACTGGAAATCGGCCCCTTTCCAGTTGCCGCGCTACCTGGACGGTTACCTGGTATTGGGAAATGCCGGCTCCAATGACATCTTCAACGACCAAAATTTCAAAGACACCCTTTTTCAGGCATCGTCCATGTTGGCAACGGTTGGCAACGGCTCATCCGTCCTGATCCACAACTTCAGCTTTACACCCGGTTATATCCACGCGGACAGCCTCAAAAACGAGGATTACTTCGATCTTTGGGAACCCGGCGATTCTACGCTTTGCCATGGCATCCTGGAGCCGCACTCGGTAAGCCTGGCGCAATATGCCGGACAAACCGTTTACTTCGCGTTTCTGCACAATGCCGACGATGATTATTTCCTGGCCATCGACGATGTTTTGATCACAAAATCAAGCACCAGCAGCGCCAATGATTTGAATGGCAATGATTTCCGTTTCGTTACATACCCCAACCCCGTGGTCGGCAACCTCAACGTGATGTACCGCTTGCAAGAGCCGGCCGCTGTTACCCTGCGTGTTTTTGATACGGCAGGCAAATTGATGATGACCACCGGCGCCCTGGCACAACAAGCCGGGGAACAGCAATCAAACCTGTTCCTGGGCAAAATGCCCCCTGGAAGCTATGTGCTTTCGCTCCAGGTTGGAGAAAAGGTGCTGACGAAAGTGTTTCAGAAGCAGTGATAGGAATGGCAACTTTGGTATTTTTTACCACATAGCACACAATAGGACACATAGCAATGCACTATGTGTCCTATTGTGTGCTATGTGGTAAGTCAAGGGTAAGTATCGCTCAAACCAATTCCAGCTCCAGCGCCTCAATCGCATTTTCCAAAAAAGCTGGAATGAGTGTTTCAAACGTACGTTGGATTTTGACAGGGTTGGCCAGGTCGCGTATCATGCGGTTGTAGCGCGATTCGCCATGCTCCTCTTCGATCGACTTGCGGCGCTCCGGCTCCATAAAATAATCGAGCAAGCCTTCCGGGTCGGCTTCCGGGTGGAACTGAGTGCCGATCATTTCAGGGCTGAAACGCACGGCCATGATTGCCCGTTCAAAATGGGTATGTGGCCGGAGCTTTTCCAGGCATAAAATATGGGCGCCCAGGGTTTTCATGCGCGACATATTCGGGGCCGTAACCTGAAACCGGCGGAAATCAGCGATGTAAAACGGGTCGGGCAAGCCTTCAAAAAAGGGTTCTTCCTTGCCCCAGTGGGTTTTATGTACCGGGTAAGTACCGAATGACATTTTATAACGTTTCGTCACCTCGCCAAGTTTGAAATGGTGCATGGCCATTTGGAAAGAATGGCAGATGAAGAAACAGTACTTTTTGGGCTCTTCAAAACTGCGGTTGAAGTCCCAGAGAGACTGAATCAGCGCGAAAAATGGCGCCTGCCACTGGCCGCCTGTTTCCAAAGGGTCGCCTGGGCCACCGGAAAAAACATAAATATCGTAACTGAGGTCGGGAATCTCGCACTTGGCGCGAACATCGAAATGGTCGCACTCGAGGGTGTCGTCATAACGACCAAGGATCTCTTGCAGCATGGGAATACCACGATTGGATTCCCCATTGTACATATCTATAAGCGCAGCGCGAAGCATAGGTGATTTTTCTACTGTGATTAAAGTGATTCTGAATGATTTGAGTGACCTCCTACGCCCTGAAAAAGGGCTTCGGCGGGTAAAAAAGAAATACCTGATTTTAAAATGATTGGTAACATTCCAGCATTCACAACCACTTTAGGTTGACTATCTGTAATAGATGTTGGCAGCCTTTCGGAGTTAAGCGCCGTAAAAGTCGGATATTGTGACGGAATTCCGACGCCTAAGACACCTTTTCATTTGGCTGGAGCGGGACAAATCTGTACTTTTGCGGGACTTTCTTTTTAAAAGTCTCTGATTATCAATCATTTGGGATTTGCTATAATTTATTGCCACTCCCATATTTACCCCACGCCACCAGATTTTGTGCAATCGAATGTTTGTAATCAAATCATAATCGGTTGAATCAATCATTGTCAATCACAAAAATCAAACGAATCACAGTATAACTGCCACACATGAAATTTGTTTCTGAAAAAATAATTGACGCTGTCATTGAAGAGCTTGAGCATTACAGCGATGAGCAATATGAAAATGAAATGGAAGCCTTCTCGGAGGCGCAGCCTGTGTTGTTCACCTGGCTTTTCAGCGAGCATTTTGAGCTGCTGAACGAGGACGAAAAAGGCTACCTGCAATACCTGTCGCTCATCGCCTGGCGCTCCATTGTAAAGGTGAACGGTGACGGCGAGCCTGTTTCAGAGGAACAAATCGGGGAGGCAGAAGAAGCCAATTACAGCATC